>JAFYYE010000194.1 GCA_017557715.1 Pseudobutyrivibrio sp. | reverse complement strand
TCTCATTTGGATAAATAATATCAAGTGCCAGACTCTTGCAAAGTGGGTCCTCAAGTACAGCCTTATCCACTACTGACTTATCAATAGTAAGTATTCCATCAACAATTGAAGTCTTGTCACCAAGTTCAACCTTCGTAATCTTCATGTGCTTCTTAATAAGCTTTCTAATCACCTTCTTCTCACCTGATGCAGCTGGTGCCCCTGGAACTGGTACAAATGCTTCAGTGGATGGTGTCGATGCCATTCCTACTGGTACATCTAATCTTAAGCCTTCAATATGATCAGCTTTTGCAATCTCAATATGTAACATTCCATCATCTCCCATCTTTTTTGTAATTACTGGAGTTGCAACCATTGCCACTGGCTCCTCAACTGTTTTTGAAGGTGCAACCTCCTCATTAACCTTATCAAGAACTTCCGCTGTAATTGGGGTTAATGCTTCAACATCTGTAAGTAACGTACTTCCTAAAACTTGTTCAATTTTAAGTCCATCTGGACTAAGGGTTAAAAGTCCTGCCTCGACCATATCATCAAATAAGCTAGGATCCTCTAAATCAGCTGCGCTGATAACTAATCCTTTCTCTCTTCTGCAGCAAAAAATTGCTGGGTCTTTTAAGTGCTGTTCCAATGTTTCTTTTGTAATAGACATATATTCTTCCTCCTTATTTGATTTTTCTTATTAATTTATGATTTACAGAACGAAGTGCCTGGTCTGTACAATGGTAAACAGGTAATTTGAGCTGTGGAGCACAGGACATTACCGTATTTGAACAATCTGTACAATTGCTAATCAGTAGTGCTTGAGCTCCAGCTTTTTTTAGATTCATAACCTTTGCTACCTGCCCTGGACATCTGCCTGGATTTTCACATTTTCTTGCTTCCTTTACCTCAATAGCTTGCTTGCAATACTCTACTCCAACAACCTCTGATCCAAGGGATTGAGCAAGCTGTTCCATTCTTGTTTTATCAGCGCCACATGCACATACTAAAAGTCCTATTTTTTCAGGTCCCTTGAAGAAGCATTCACTTGCTATTAATCCACCAGTCGTCTTTATCACCGGTGATTCAAGAGATGTTCTTTTACCTGTAAAAGGACCTCCCATTATTAATTCTCCATAGTCTCCACTCAGACCACCTGCCATTTGGAAGACATCTTCAACCCTTTTGCCAAGAGGAACATCTAAAAAAGTTAAAATCTTAGCTTCCTCATCACATCCATTCAGCTTTCCTGCTACTGTCATATCTTTATCTATAAGTGGTTTCTTTAATTCCACAGCTTCCTGAATTCTGCAAGCAGTTTCCGCATTTATTACAATTGCCTCAGCCTCAAGTGGAAGCGCCGTTACTGGTAAGAGCTTTCCTAATACTTCTCTTATGACCGCTCTTTCCTCTCCCATCGGATAAATATCTTCCAAGGTCGTAATTTTAATATTGGGATTATCATTAATTTTAGTTATAGCTTCAATTGCTTTGCTGTGGTATTCCTTTATAGCTATATACCCAGATTTTGCGTTTGCAATTTCCATAGCAATCTCAAGTCCTCTTAATAGCTGCTCAGGTTTTTCTTCGATTCTTCTAATGTTATGACTTAAAATCGGTTCACATTCTGCTGCATTGATTATTACATTACCACCCGTTTCAAATGGCTTTGAAAACTTTGCGTATGTAGGAAAGCCAGCACCTCCGAGTCCTACAATTCCTGCCTCTTTTATAAGCTCGATAGGTGTCTTACTTTTCAATGGAACATATTCTTTTCCTTGTTCTTTGTCTGCCTCTAAAACAATTGTCTCATCTGTAACTTCCATTACTCTTCCTGAAACACTGGAAAATATATTGCATCCAAGACCATCACCTTGTAATGCAAGAGGCTGCCCCCTGTGAATTACGTCTCCTTTGACGACACAAGCGGCAGCCTTATTTCCTATATGCTGTTTCAGTGGAAATTCAAAAATATTATTCATCCCTTCACACTTTCTAACGCATATGCAGTTGTTTTTTATTAACGGATTTATTTACTCCGTTTAATTGATTGCTAGTATATACATTCTATATTCATTAGTAAAACGACAAATTCTTATACTTATCATAAGGGTTTGTTATGCCTACAAAATAAAACAGGGAGCCTTCGCTCCCTTCTTATCATTTCAAGTATTTCGGTCTTTTCAAAACCATTTTTATGGGAATAATCCCTTAACTTCATTTGCTGTTATCAGTCTGCTAAGAGCCACGATATAAGCGCCCATTCTCCATGTACATCCTTGTTTAGTCACAACTGCTTTCATGTCTGCAAAAGCCTTTGTGAGAATGTCTTCTAGCATATCATTAATCTGTTCTCTGCTCCAAGTAAGTGTCTGGATATTCTGTACCCACTCAAAGTACGAAACAACAACACCGCCACTATTGGCAAAAATATCTGGGATTAATGTAATACCTCTGTCCTTTAAAATTACATCTGCTTCTGCTGTTGTTGGTCCATTGGCAGCTTCAACAATGTATCTACACTTTAGGTCTTTGGCATTTTTATCAGTAATTTGATTTTCCAAAGCTGCTGGGATTAACACATCACACTCTGTTAATAAAAGCTCATCATTAGAAATATGTTCTACGCCGTCCGCTTCGTATTCTGCCAGTAAATGACCTTCCTCAATAAACTTAGAAATCTCATCTACGTCTAAACCATCTTTACATCTAATAGCACCTGATACGTCAGATAACGCAACGATTACAGCACCTCTATGATATGCAATACGAGCGGTA
>JAFYYE010000193.1 GCA_017557715.1 Pseudobutyrivibrio sp. | reverse complement strand
TGTATCGAAATCAACCTGCTCCTCAAAAAGTGGCTCGATTTTTACATTTGAGAAATCGATGCTTGAGTTAGGAGCAAAGAATCCTGACTTGTCATCAGCTGATGTAGCACTCTTCTTTGGTGCATCAAGGCTCTTCATAGTAGGGATTTGCTTCTGGATTATCACATACCCCTACATATCCCTTTGTAACTGGCGCGCGACTGGGTAATGTTTTTCAGTCATTTTTTGAGACTCTACACAAATCTACATAAATGGTCGCAAATCGGTCGCACATTGGTCGCAAATGCAATCTAGACAAGTTTTATCTGGGCACGCTTCTGCTGAACGAAATAATCTTCAAAGTTAATCATCTCTGCTTTCTTCAAATCCTTCGTGGCCTCTGCATAAATATCAAGCGTAGTTTCCACGTCGGCATGTCCCAAAATATCCTGCATCGCTTTGATGTTAACTCCGGCTTCGCACATTCTTGTCGTAAAGGTATGTCGCAAAGAATGATTTGAGAACTTTGGAAGTATAACAGCATCATCATTCTTGTTATGATCCAGCACTTCGTAATTACAATCACGGATAATTCTGCGAATTGCTTTATTCAAAGTACCTTGATGCTGAACATTGCCAAACCGATTTACAAAGATAAAATCTCTATAGCCATCCACCACGGACTCGCTCTTAATTCCGAGTTCCTTTTGCATCTCCTTTTCCATAAGGAATGCCTCTTTTACCTTTGGAAGCATCGGAATAATTCTCTCACCGGCTTTCGTCTTTGGTGTATTAATAGCAAAGATTTGTCCTGCTTCTGTCCTCGTACAATAATATACAAGCGTGTGATTTACACTAATGGTCTCTTATTCAAGATCAATGTCACTCCAACGAAGGCCTGTGATTTCGCCGACACGCATTCCCGTCCAAAGCATTACGGTAAAAATCGGATACCATCTATGATACTTCGGATTTTTACTCAGGAAATCCTCGAAGAGTTCCATCTCCGGTACGGTTAATGCTCTTCTTTTATCCACTTCAACATTACGTGCTTTTTTGAGTTCCTTTAACGCATTGTCCGACGGATTATAACGGAGATACTCATCTTCAACCCCGAGCTCCAACACTTGATGCAACACAGTATGTACGCTATCTATGGTGTTGTATTTCAGATTTCGCTCATCCACGAGATAATTATAAAATCCTCGGATATCAGATCTCTTCAAATCCACTATTCTCGACTTACCAAAGTCCGGCTCAACAAACTGCATGTACATATACTTATAATTAGCAAAGGTGTTATCCTTTAACCCACGCTTCAGCTGTAACCAGCTTTCGTACAAATCATTGATGGTAAGAAATCCCCATAAGAAAGAGTTTTGCCACGCAAAACTCCAGCAGTGCGAGGCGACATTTGCTGTAAGCAAATAAATTCTTCTGTCGCCGAGACACATATTTCACACGAAGTGTGTTTTTTACCTTATAGGAGATTGCAAAGCAATTTCCTATAAGGTAAAAAACAGGCGCCTGCAAATTAATGCAGACGCCCTTGTCTCCTATAAAACTTTACAACTTTTATAACTATATTTCAAGTGGGTGGCATTTTATCAACCCTAACCCTGTTTACAGTATAATTTTTCCTTTGCGGTATCTTCCGAAAAAGATGCCGTCATCTACATATTTGTCAACCTCAGATACCCACATAGGAAATTCCCCTTTTTCTAGAATCGTTTGCCCGTTTAGCATTCCTGTGTGAAAGGAGATGTGTCTAAACTGCCTTAACACAAGCTCCATCCTTGTGTAACTACAGCCCTCTGGCTTCTCATATAACATCTCATCTGTAAGAGAATCCAAATATTCCAAGGTTTTATTAACAATCAAATCTAAATATTCTAATAGCTGTTTGTCAGATAACACAACAGAACAAGCTTTTTCCGGATCGTCCAACCCCTCTACGTGAAAAGATGGCTCCGTATATACGAATGGATTAATAAACCATTTGTCTGCTGAGTGTAGCGCATGATAAACCCATCTCCAACAAGGAGCTCCATAACACATGGCATCTCTGTCATAGGTTTGTATAGATGTCCTTATGTTTAAAAAATTTGGCTTTACCATTTCTTTTATTATCATACATAGTTCATTATTCCCCATAAAAGCACCTTCCCCAATTCATTTTTTAATATGGTTTTCAATAATTATGACCCAATTTTATTTTATATTCAATACAACAATTTGGCCAAAATACAAGGGCGCACCGTATTGGTGACAGAATATTTCAGGGTGGTGCTTGTACTTTTAGCCCACATGGGTGATACTAAAATTACACTTGCAGGTGACTTTAAACGAAAGGAGTATGATATATGGTCGAATTTGGCGAACAACTCAGAAGAGCCAGAGAAAATAAAGGAATGACACAGCAGACTCTTGCGGAGGAATTGTTTGTAGCCAGACAATCCGTTTCAAGATGGGAATGCGGCGACAGGTTTCCTGATTTAATTACTACAAAAAAAATATCAGAAATTCTGGATGTGAGCCTTGATGACCTGTTATCTGGAAAAGATATGGAAAAAGTAGTTGAAAGAAATCCTGTAATAGAAAATAAAATAGCTAATAGCTTTATGATTATACTTTATGCAGTTGTAGCTTTCTCATATGTATTATTGTTTATCAAGGATTTTGTCTTAAAACCATGGGAACATGAGATACAACGTATTATTAATCACAGCTATTATTATATGTTAGCAGATGATATTGCCCGAATAATATGCTTATTGTTTATAATAACAATTTTAATTATGGGTTTAGTTCATGCCATACGAGGGACTCTTTCTTCAAAAAAAATGGGAGCCATTATAATGGCTTTTATTATCGCTAACATTATACCTTCCCTTGCACTTAACATAATGTATCTATGTGATACACATACCAATATTGAAAATCATTTAGATTTTGCCCTTGGCGTCATTTTATTTAACGCTATTCGTTTATATATTCCTATGATTATTGGGGCAGTTTTGGTTTATTTATTTTTTATCCGTAAAAAGGATAAAATTATTTTGCCAGCTCTTTTGATTGTATTTTGTTTGTGGCGTATTGTTTCTGCTATTTACATGACGGTCATATTTGTTATAAATCCTGACATATATGAAAAAGATCCATCTCATAATTCAATGATGCCTGTTTTGGATATGCTGCCTACAGCATTAATCTTTGGTCTTGTTATCTATCAAGTCATAACTTTATACAAAAAGCGCAAAGCTGCAGTTAAAAATGCAGAATAAAAAATAAGCACTTACCCTATGTATGAATCCATCATTTCGGTAAGTGCTTTTATTTTAAAAGATTATTCATTGATCCTACTCTTGCAATATTTCTCTACTTCTTTCAAAAAATTATCAGCTATTTCTATCTGCTCTTTTGCTTCTGATATATTAGCTATATAAAAATCATCATAATCACTAGCATGACGAATCTTTTCAGCTTCATTTATCCTTCGCCCTAATGATTTATCAAAAATTTCTGTTTTAATATAATTTTTATTAAAATTTGCAATTGCATCTTTGTGTTTCTTATATGATTGTCCATCCAAGGCATGTACTGCATTTATTGCATGAAAAATTGAATAATAGGCTCTGTTGTTAGCACCTCTATAATCCTCTATGGATAATAACGTTTTTGCTGATATCAAATCTTTTTTAGCTACTTCTATACGATAAATGCACAAATCTTCTTTTGTTCCAAAATCATTAAGCTGCTCCATACAATACTACTCCATCTCTATCTATATTTTTAAAAAATGGATAAGCATCAATCCACTTCAAAAAAAGTTCCTCACTATGTGTCATCGGATTAATATCTACATCATTATCCATATTAAAATCATAAGTTGTATCAAAAAGAGCTCTTTGATATCCCTTAGCTTCCAAATCAGAAATATCTAGAAGTATCATTATATCTATGTCTGAATTACTATCAAAATCACCACGAGCATAAGAACCAAACAAGATTATTTTCTTGATATGTGAACCATATATATTCTTAACATTCTCGATATAATCATTCAATAAAGAAATCTTATCTGCCATTTTTGCTTCTCCTTATTATAAACCACAAATCATGCTCTTAGAATTAAATTAGTGAATCGAAGCTAAATATTATTCAATACATCTTCATTATAGCATAGCCATAAAAAAAGTAACATTTGAAAATAAGTGCAAAAAAACCTTCCTGGGAACATCCCAAGAAGGTTTAATTATTTATTTAATATAATTTTGCACCAGCTGGAATGTGGTTATCAATCATAAGAAGGTGCAATTCTTCACCGTCTGAATCCTTAAGGTTATTAACTGCTGAAAGTAACATACCGCAAGACTCGATACCCATCATAGCACGTGGTGGAAGATTTGTAATTGCTACAAGTGTCTTACCAACAAGCTCCTCTGGCTCATAGAACTCATGAATTCCAGAAAGGATTGTTCTGTCTGTGCCTGTACCATCATCAAGTGTGAAC
>JAFYYE010000192.1 GCA_017557715.1 Pseudobutyrivibrio sp. | reverse complement strand
TTTTTAAGAAAGGAAAATTCGGAGGCTTACTGCTTCCGAATGAAGGTGATGAGGATGATGGTAAGATTCCGGATGAAGGAATGTGGATGATGGTGAGGTTCCGAACCAGGTATCAAAATGGCATTTTTTAATTCAGGCGTAGATGTAATGGCAACTTTAGTAACAGCAATCGGAGCAGGCTTAGGCGTTTGGGGAGCAATTAACCTTCTTGAGGGTTACGGCTCAGATAACCCAGGAGCTAAGAGCCAGGGAATGAAGCAGTTCATGAGCGGTGGAGGTATCATCCTCGTTGGAATTAAGCTCATTCCACTCCTTTCTGGTTTGTTCTAAAAGGAGCTTTGAAAACTGAATATTGACCTGAAATTGGGCTGGTGGCTATTGCTGCCGGCCTTTGTTTTTGTAAAGGAGACAACTTTATGGAAGATTTATTTAATGCGGTTTCTGATTATGCGAAAGATAAGCTGATTGATGGAATCGTATATCTTTTAGAAGGTCTCTTTGGTGATGTAAACACAATGGTTGGAGGTGTTTCCTCTAAAGTATCCATTGGTCCGGCAGACTTTTTGCCTAACGTATATCCGATGATAAAGCAGACGTCAGAGACTGTGTTGTTGCCAGTGGCAGGAATAATACTAACGTTTATTGCCTGTTATGAGCTTATTCAGATGGTGATTTCCCATAATAATCTGGCGAACTTTGAAACATGGATATTCTTTAAATGGCTTATCAAGACTTTTATTGCTGTGGAACTCATAACACATTGCTTTGACATCACAATGGCGGTCTTTGATTTGACCTGTGAGGTTACAGCTAATGCAGGAAGCTTTATTCAGGATTCCACAGAGGTTACGGGCATAGAAATGGCTCATCTAAAGTTTAATTTGGGACAGATGGGCTATGGAGAGCTGCTTGCCATATATGGTGAAATAGCGATGCTGGCAACAGGGTTTAAGATTATATCCCTTGTGATATTTGTAGTTATCTATGGTCGTATGATTGAGATATATTTGCTGATTTCAATGGCTCCAATTCCATTTTCAACATTTGGAAATAGAGAGCAGAGCCATATCGGCCAGAACTATTTTAGAAGTTTGCTGGCTATAGGTTTCCAGGGATTCTTAATCATAATTGTAGTGGGTATATATGCCATGTTAATTCAAAACATAACCTACTCAGATGATGTGGTTGCGACTATGTGGGGATTGTTTGGTTATAACGTACTTCTGGCAATCAGCCTGTTTAAGACGGGTACATTATCGAAGAGAATTTTTTCAGCACAATAAATGAAAGGGATAGTATGGCAGTTAATGTAAAAGTCCCTAGTGATTTATCCAGAGTGAAGGGGAAGATAGCATTTGGTCTGACCAAAAGGCAGGTTATTTGTTTTTCTCTGGCGGCACTTATAGGAATACCGATTTTTTATCTGGTGAAGAAATTGCCAGTGGATATTAGTGTTCCTACGCTTGCAATGATGGCGGTTATGATGCCGCTATTTTTTGTTGCCATGTATGAGAAGAATGGTGACAATCTGGAGATAATCATTCAAAGGGCGATAGAGTTTAAGTTTAAGAAGAATCAGGAGACGGAGCTTTATGACAGGATGTATGCTGATGGCATTTGTCTTGTTGATCGAGAACTCTACACCAAAACTATAGAGTTTAAGGATATTAATTATAAGCTGGCTTCTGAGGAAAATCAGCAGTTGATATTTGAAGCTTGGAAGACATTTCTGAACTTCTTTGATACTTCTGTTGAGTTTGAAATAACCTTTGCTAACGTATATGCGAAGGAAAAGGAGCTTAAGGAAAAGCTCACAATAAAGCATAAGGGCGATTCCTTTGATGAGCTTAGAGATGAGTATTCCAAAATGCTTCTGCAGAATAAGGGATGTCTTACAGACTCTCTGACTAAGGCAAAGTATTTAACCTTTGGTATTCGTGCATCATCACTTAGAGAAGCTAAAGGACGCTTGAATAAGATTCAGGATAAGGTGATTGAGAACTTTGAGCAGATGGGAGTAGAGGCAAGACCACTGGATGGAATGGAACGTTTAGCGATATTTAGAAAGCTAGATTTTAATACAAAAGAATTTGCACGAGAGACATCCTATCCAACAAAAAGCTGCTTCAAGAAATCTAATTACTATGGGCAGGTATCGTGTTTCTCTTATGATTCACCAGAGATTTCAGATCAGTTTATCGAGAATCTTTTGGACCTTGATACAGAGCAGGTAGTGAGCATTCATTTGCAGTCTGTAAATCAAAATGAGGCTATCAGAGGTGTTAAAAGAAAGATTACTGATATCGATGCAAACAAGATTGATGAGCAGAAGAAAGCTGTTAAGGCAGGCTATGATATGGATCTAATTCCAAATGATCTGAATCTGTATGGTAGAGATGCCAGCTCCATTCTTTCTAATCTGCAGAGTCAGAATGAGAGAATGTTTAAGATGACCTTTCTTGTATTATCTAAAGGCGAAACAAAGGATTCACTTAGGAATAATGCAAAGCAGACAAAGAGTATTGCTCAGCAGTTTAGCTGTGAGACTTATCCGCTTGAATACAGGCAGGATAAGGCTATCAAGTCTGTGCTTCCTCTGGGAGTGAATCTGATTAAAAAGGATAGAAATGTAACCACATCAGCGGTAGCGGTGTTTGTACCATTTCTTATACCTGAGCTTGATAAGATAGATGACAATGATTTGTATTATGGCAAGAATGCACTTACTGGGGAGCTAATCTTTGCTGACAGAAAAAAGAACAATAATCCAAATGGAATGTTCATTGGAAAGCCGGGCTCTGGTAAGTCGCTAGCGGCTAAGAGAGAAATAACCAATGTAGTTTTATCAAGTGATGATGACATTATTATCAGTGATCCAGAGCGAGAGTACACGCCGCTGGTAGAACTGTTTGATGGTCAGGTGATTCACATCAGTCAAAAGTCTACTCAGTATATCAACCCTATGGATATCAATGATAACTATTCTGATGGTGAGGATGCAGTTTCACTTAAAGCAGAGTTTCTACTTTCCTTATGTGAGTTAATCCTAAATCAAAGAGATGGTTTATCTGGTATTCAAAAGACAATCATTGATAGGTGCATTCGTAATGTGTATGAGGAATATTATAAGAATCCTATTCCAGAGCGAATGCCACTTTTAGAAGACCTCTACAAGGAGCTTATGGCCCAAAATGAGCCAGAGGCAAAAGAGGTTGCAACTTCTCTTGAGCTTTATGTAAAAGGCTCTCTAAACGTCTTTAATCATCGCACAAACGTAAACATTAACAACAGAATAGTTTGCTATGACATCAAAGACTTGGGTAAGCAGCTCAAGAAGGTTGGAATGCTTATTGTTCATGATCAGGTGTGGGGCAGAGTTACTCTTAATCGAGATTTAGGTAAGACAACTCGCTACTACATGGATGAGTTCCATTTACTTCTAAAGGATGAGCAGACAGCAGCTTATAGTGTTGAAATCTATAAGCGATTCAGAAAGTGGGGAGGTATT
The DNA here is from genome assembly GCA_017557715.1 of Pseudobutyrivibrio sp. Classification (GTDB taxonomy): domain Bacteria; phylum Bacillota; class Clostridia; order Lachnospirales; family Lachnospiraceae; genus Pseudobutyrivibrio. The sequence goes on along the minus strand of JAFYYE010000192.1, from coordinate 4,913 downwards.
CCTACAGCTCTCACTCAGAACGTAAAGGATGTTTTATGTAGTCCAGAGATTAGTAATATCTTCGAGAACTGTGAGTTTGTTTATATGCTCAATCAGGGCTCAGAAGATAAGCAGATTTTGGCAGAGAGTCTTGGAATCAGTGAAGCTCAGCTTAAGTATGTGACGAATGCTCCTTCTGGTAGGGGCCTAATGTTCTGCGGAAGCGTAGTTATTCCATTTAAGGATAACTTCCCTAAGGATAATATCCTTTATCAATATCTGACTACAAAGCCAGAGGAATTGGCTCAGATTAAGCAGAGGAAGGGAGGCTTGTAGTGTATGACTATAACAAGGATGAAAACGTAGGTGGTGAAGCACTAGAAAAAGGTGTTGAAACTGGAAGATTTCTTCATGATGAGTCTAAAAAAATCATTAAGAAAAAGATTAAACGAGCCCAGATAAGAAAGGCACAGGAGGAAGCTGCAAAGGAAGCTGCTAAAGCATCAGCTAAGGCTACAGAAAAATCTGCCCAGGTAAGTGCTGAGGCAGCAAAGAAACTGGCAGAAGAAACAGCAAGGCTTATAAAGCTTCTGTTTGGTGCAGCTAAAAAAGCCCTAACGTCTATTATTGCTTTTATAGTAGATAATCCCGTAGTGCTAGTTATTATCGCTGTGATATTAGCTTTGATATTGCTGTATAAGGCATTCTCGGGCGCAATCACGAGCTATATTTCTGGTATGGGCGAAGGTGTACTGATGGGAACCTATACGGCTTATGACGATGATATCATCGGTGTTAATTCAGATTATTCAAAGCTAGAAAAGGAGCTTCAAAAGACAATTAACAATACCGAGAGAGATTTCCCTGGATATGATGAGTACGAATATAGGCTGGAGGAAATTGGACATAATCCTTATGAGCTTATTTCTTATCTGACTGTGAAGTATGAAAACTTCACCAGAGCTCAGATGAAGCAGGTGATTAAGGATTTGTTTAATGAGCAATATGATCTGAGGTATACCCAGAGAACAGAAACCAGGACAAGGACTGTAACCAAGTATAAGATGGTCAACGGTTCTTTAGAGGCATATGAAGATACAGAAACTTATACTGTAACGATTCTTACGGTAACGCTTAGTAATAGAGGATTAGGAAATGTTATTGCTGCAAAGTCTTTAACGAATGTTCAAAGGGCCAGATATGATTTGCTCATGGAGACACAGGGTAATAAGCCTGATCTTCTAGATGACCTGTACACTGATGTAGAGATTCCAGATGAATATGAAGTGCCGCCAGAGTCTCTTACGGACCAGACTTTTGCAACGATGATTGCTGAAGGTGAAAAGTATTTAGGAAGAGCCTATGTGTGGGGCGGCAGTAGTCCTAGAACAGGTTTTGACTGTAGTGGATTTGTCTGCTGGGTGCTTAATCATACAGGCTGGAATGTTGGAAGAACAGATTGTAATGGCTTAAAAGCTAAATGCACGATTGTTTCACCTGAGGAGGCAAAGCCTGGTGATTTGATTTTCTTTAAAGGTACTCAGAAAAGTAAAAGAGGTGCCACTCATGTAGGAATCTATTGTGGAAATGGAATCATGCTGCATTGTGGTAATCCTATCCAGTACACATCTATTAATACTAAGTACTATCAGAATCACTTTTTATGCTATGGCAGACTGCCTGAGAATTAGGAGGACGATATGTTTGAGAAGCTAGATAAGGCGTATGCGGAGTTAAAGCGAATCAGAGCCAAAAGAATTGAATGGGAAAACAAGGAAAAGGCTCAGGAAAAGAAATGTGCAGAGTTAGAAAAGACCTGCATACATGAAATCATGGTTTCAGAGGAATTGACTCCTAAGCAGTTAGCAGAGCTTATCGCTTATGCAAAGAATAACCTGCCAGGAGATAAACCAGTGAGTGAAATCGTAAATACGAAAAAGGAGGAAGAGTTCGATGAAACTGAAGAGTAAACTATTTATGTTGGCACTTATAGGTGCGCTTAGTGTAGGTGCATTTCCTATTACAGTAAAAGCACAGGTGCCTGATAATGTAGACACATCTGTTATTGATGAAGATTTCGAAGATGAGGATGACGTAGAAGAGGCAGCTGGTCCACTTACACCAGATGGAAATCTTACTATCGTAGATGATTATGGAAGTACTGATTCAGCTGGTAAACAGTTCATTACAGTTACTACCAAGGATGGAAATATCTTTTATATCATCATAGATAGAGATGATTCTGGTGAGAACACAGTTCATTTCCTTAATCTAGTTGATGAGCAGGATCTGATGGCTCTTTTAGATGATGACGAAAAGGAAGAACTTGAAAAGCAGAAGGAAGCTGTAGCAGCTCCTACACAAACAACTGAAAATACAGAATCTGAGGATACAGACACACCGGATGATTCGAAGAAAAAGACCACTAAAGACAGCGGCAAAGGTAATATTGCAGTGATTTGCATTTTACTTGGAATGGCTGGAGTAGGTGGTCTTTATTTTTATAGTAATAAGGGTAGCTTCATCAAAAAGAAGAAGGGACCTATCATCGATGACGGTGAAGATTATATCGAGATTCCAGTAGAAAATGAAAAGCAGGATTCTGATGAATCGAAAGAATAACAGGAGGTAGCCTATGGATGGATTAGATATAGCTAATGAAAGGCTTGCAAAGGAAGATGAGCTTTCTGATATTGAGGAAAACATCTTAGAGCAGCATACAATTTTTTCAAAGAAGAATTATCTGAAGAATGCTGAGGATGCCATTGAAGGAAATGATAATAACTTTGATGGCATCATTAATAATCTTCCAGAAGAAAGCCCTGCAGAGGAGACTTACAAAAAGTCTAAGGAGTTTCAGGAAAGAAGGCAAAGAGCCTGGGAGGCTGAGAGAATTGCAAAACCGCACAAATCGCATCACTGTGAGATTGACAGATGACGAGCTGGCGAGAATGAAATTCAAGATGGATGAGGCAGGGATAAGTTGCATGAGTTCTTACATGCGAAAGATGCTTTTAGACGGATACTGCGTAAAGGTGGATACCAGCGATTTTAAAGAAGTGTGCAGGCTGGTTAGGATATGTTCTAACAATCTTAATCAGTATGCAAAGAAAGCAAATGGTCTTGGTGTAGTTAATCAGGCAGATATAAATGACCTTAAGGCGAGGTTTGCAGATCTTAATGAAAATACTAATGAGCTGAAAAATATTTTTGCGTCTTTAAAAGTTTAGTTGACATCCTTGCATTATTTTTTTAGTTGGAATATTCTCAAGAAAAAGTATTGAAGCAGGAGGTTTTTGATATGACATTCTTAAGAGTATTGGCAAAAGTAGCAGTGTTTCCACTTATCCTTTTACTTGGATTAGCATCAGCTTTTACTAAAGCATCTGTGCATGTGGGATGTTATGTGGGTGGATTTATCATTAATCTATTTATCATATGTGCAGTCATAAACCTACTGGCTCACAACATTCCGATTGCAGCAGTATGTGGTGCATTTATCCTTGGAATAGTTGGAATTTTATTCTTTGCTACAAACATTGAATTGCTTTGTGATGACCTTCGGGATGCATTAAAGCAAATCTAAAATAGTAATTTTAAAATGATTAAGGAAGCGGTCTTTCTAGAAATAGAGAGGCTGCTTTTTTAATGTGAAAGGAGAATCTGATGGCAACAACAAGACTCATGCCTATACATGTATCAGCAGGAAAAAGTGTCTTGCAAAGCTTAAAGGCTAGAATGGATTATTACCGAAATGGTGATAAAACAGAAGAGGGGAAATTGCTAAGTGGATATGAGTGTGATCCAAAAACAGCAGAGGAAGAGTTCATGCTTTCTAAACAAGAATACCACAATTCAAAATGGTCCATTCGTAAAAACGAAGTGATTGCTTACCAGATAAGACAGTCATTTAAGCCAGGTGAGATAACACCTGAAAAAGCAAATGAGTTAGGCTATGAGCTTGCCATGAGATTCACTAAGGGTAAGTACTCTTTTATTGTAGCGACTCATGATGATACTAAGCACATTCACAATCACATAGCTTTTAACTCCGTCAGTGTTGATGGAAAAAGCAAATTTAAGAATTTCTTTAATTCATCTTTTACGTTGCAGAGACTTTCAGATCTGATTTGTTTGGAGAATGGTTTATCTGTTGTAGAGGAAAGAAAAACTCGATTTCAGGGTAAGGCTAAGCACAAAAAGAAGGTTCTTAACATTAAGGATGGAAAGCTTGAATTTGTAAAAGACATTGAGAATAAAATCCTAGATGGAAAAGGAAAAGGCTATGTCAATTGGGCAAAACGTTTCAATGCAAAGCAGCTTTCTAAGACGATTCTATTTCTTCAGGACAAAGGGATTTCTTCATTTGAGGAGCTTAAGACTTTAACAGATGAAAAGAATCTAAAGATGGGTGAACTCAAGGATTTGATGAAATCCAAAGAGAAGCAGCTGGGAGAAAACAAAAAGCTACAGAATGCCATCATAGATTTTGCTAAAACTAAGCCTGTCTATGATGAATACAAAAAGAAGAAATTCTCCAAAAGCTTTTATGAAGAACATGAGGGAGAGCTGCTTTTGTATAAGGAGGCTGTGGCTGTTTTTGATGAAAGTGGATACAAGAAGCTGCCAAAGCTGGCTCAGTTACGACAGGACTATGGCGTGATTCTTCAGGAGAAGAAAGAGGCATTTAGTGAGTATCAGCAGCTACAAAAGGATTTTAAAGAGTACCTAATTGCCAGAAAGAATCTGGAGATAATTTACGAAAAGGAAGAGCAGGAAAAAGATAAAAGTTCGAAGTCGAAGACTTCGTTGCTAGACCAGAATTTGTAATTCTAAAGATTACAAAACTGGTCTTTTTTCGTTTTTGTCGGACAAAAACATTGCTTGCAAGGAACCCTGACGGACCCAATCAGACCCTAGGTACTTGCTTGAAC
>JAFYYE010000191.1 GCA_017557715.1 Pseudobutyrivibrio sp. | reverse complement strand
TAACCTTTTTGCTTTATAATTTCAACTAATTCTTGAAATTTATTATGATTAAAGGTGGTTTGAGATACAATACAAATACTCACCTGAGTATTAACTGAAAAATCCACAGCGGCCTTTTCATCGGGGATTACGGTATAATCATCACCATTTATCCAGCCAACTATTCCTCTTACTTCAGGATGCTCAGGATTTCCAATAATCACAATATGCTCTCCTGCTTTTGAGTGTTCATCAACGGCACGGTGAATTTTCTTAACAAATGGACATGTAGCATCAATGATAGTATGTCCCTTTGATTTTAAATCTTCTTCTACGGCTCTTGTGACGCCATGTGAACGAATAATAACAGTGCCTTCTGGATAATCGTCATTAGAATTTTCATCCATAACTTTAACGCCATTAGCCTCAAACTTTTTTACCACTTCTTCATTATGAATGATTGGACCATATGTATATAAAGGACTAGCTCCTTCATTAATCTGTTTTTCTACAACATCAACAGCTCTTTGAACACCAAAACAGAAGCCTGCTGATTTAGCCAATGTAACTTTCATGAACACCTCTTATTTATTGCAAAGATTAATAATAGCTTCAACAACCTCATCGATGGTCATGTTTGAGCTATCAACAAGTGTCGCATCATCTGCCTGCTTGAGTGGACTGATTTCTCTGTGACTATCGCGATAATCACGTTCCTCAATATCTTTTGCAATCTGATCAAAGTCTGCATCCTGTCCTTTAGCTACAAGCTCATCATATCTTCTCTTAGCTCGGCACTCTACTGAAGCTGTAAGGAAAACCTTAACATCAGCATTAGGAAGTACAACAGTACCAATATCACGACCATCCATGATAACATCTGTAGTTTTAGCAAGCTCCTGCTGAAGAGCTACAAGCTTTGTTCTAACTGGTCCATAAACAGATGTAGCGCTGGCCATATTTCCAACTTCTTCTGTACGAATAAGTCCTGTAACATCCTCGCCATTAAGAATTACGTGCTGAGCACCATCTTCATATTTAATAGAAACAGAAATATCATCAACTACAGAAGAAATTTTATCCTCGTCATCTTTTGAAATGTTTGAACGAAGGAAGAATAAAGCCATTGCTCTATACATAGCTCCTGTATCAACGTAAACATATCCTAATTTTTTAGCAATAGCCTTAGCTATTGTAGACTTACCAGCACCTGCTGGTCCATCAATTGCAACATTCATTGCCATAATTTATATCCTCCAAATATTAAATTGATAACCCGGCCAGGTATCCTGTAGACCAGGCAATTTGTAAATTAAAGCCTCCTGTAAAGGCATCCAAATCAAGGACTTCCCCTACAAAAGATAAACCATTTATATTCTTACATTTTAAAGTAGATGGGTCAATATCTTTAACGGAAACGCCTCCTTGAGTAACTATTGCTTCGTTATAATCACGAAGACCTGAAATAGTGAACGGAAATGCTTTTAATAATTCGATAAGCTTTGCACGCTCTTCTTTTGTAACAGAGTTTATTTGGCGACTGTCATCAAATTCCATAATTTCGATGAAAACAGGAACCATTGAGCTTGGAAGCAATCCCCTAAGTACTGAGCTTAGATGTTTATTCATATTTTCATTGAAATCTCTTAAAATTCGATTCTCTAAATCTTCTTTTGATAAGGCTGGCTTTAAATCAATTAAAGCTTTTAGGCTACCCTTCTTCTGAAGAGTTTTGCCAATTATTGAACTGGCAGAAAGAACTAATGGTCCGCTAACACCAAAGTGAGTGAATAACATCTCACCAAAACTATCATATAATTTCTTCTTATCGTCAAAAATTGTAAGATTGACATTTTTAAGTGCCAGTCCCTGCATAGATGGGATATAGCTTTCCTTAACATTAAGTGGAACAAGTGCAGGTCTAACTTCTGTCACATTAAGCCCTGCTTTCTTTGCCCATTTTAATCCATCACCAGTTGAACCAGTTGTACGATAAGAAAGACCACCAGTTGCAACAATTACATGGTCACAATCAATCTTTGTACCATTTGTAATTGCAATACCAGTAACTGTATTATCAGAAATAATAATATCCTGTACTTCAGTGTGAAGCTTTATCTTGACGCCATATTCTTTAAGAGCCTTTTCCAAAGCCTTAGTAATATCCGATGCGTGATCCGAAACAGGAAATGCTCTATTTCCGCGTTCGACTTTTGTATCAGTTCCATGCATTTCTATAAAATCAATCATTGATTCAGGTCCAAAAGTATAAAGTGAACTATATAGAAACTTTGGATTGCTAACTATATTTTTAAAGAAATCCTCTATATCACATGCATTAGTAAAATTACATCGACCTTTGCCAGTGATATAAATCTTCTTTCCTAATTTCTCATTTTTTTCTAAAAGTGTGACTGTATGTCCACACATACCAGCCGCATACACAGCCATCATGCCAGCAGCGCCGCCGCCAACTACACTAACATTTGCCATTAAGACTCTCCTGGATAGAACATTTTTATAGAATCGTCTACCATATCAATTTCATCGTTTTCATAGAATTGATATTCAGACCAAACATTTTCAACCATATCAAGTGTGTTTGCCACTTGTGCCTGTCTGCGATTACAAAGCTCAACAATTAAAGCATTAATCACTGAAAGAGGTGCAACTAAGGAATCAACGACAGAATGCATATCACTTTCAGCTATAAGATTACATGAACTATAAAGATTCATTGGTGAATGGATAGAATCTGTAATTGTAATTACATGAGCCTGTCTATTATTTGCAAACTCCAATGCTTTTAATGTACGCATTGAATATCGAGGGAATGATATTCCGATGATACAATCTTCTTCATTAATATGAATCATTTGCTCAAAAAGCTCAGACGCAGATGAAGTTTGAAGATTAACTACGTTGTCAAAAATAAGATTTAAATAGAATGATAAAAATGAAGCAAGTGGCGCACAGGTACGAATTCCAACAACATAAATCCTACGAGCTTTTAGCAAAGATTCAACGGCATTATAAAATGCAGCCTCATCCATAGATTCCATTGTATTTTTGATTTTCAGAGCATCAGAAGTAAGTACCTGACGAAGCACACCATTTTGTTCGATTCCGCCGTTTGTGATTTCAACTCTGTCAGTTGTATTAAGCTTGCTTCGTACCATAGTTTCTAAAGCCTGCTGAAACTCTGGGTATCCGCTATAGCCAATGAAGGATGCAAATCTAACAACTGTAGATTCAGAAATACCGATAATCTCCCCCAGTTTTGCAGCTGTCAAAAAAACCGCCTTATCATAATTATCGATAATATAATTTGCAAGAAGCTTCTGTCCTTTTGAC
>JAFYYE010000021.1 GCA_017557715.1 Pseudobutyrivibrio sp. | reverse complement strand
GTTGTGGTGTTTTTGCAAAGACAGATATTCAGCCACTTATCAATGAAGGTGCTTCTAAGGAAGACTTATCCGCATCTATTTTCCAGGCTGTTGTTAATCAGACCATTTCTGGCCTTGCTTGTGGAAAACCTATCCGCGGACACGTTGCATTCCTCGGTGGACCTCTTCACTTCCTTGACCAGCTTAAGGAAGCTTTCATTCGTACATTGAAGCTTGATGAGGAGCACACTATCGATTTAGATAACTCTCATCTTTTTGCTGCTATCGGTTCTGCACTTAATTCAAAAGAAGAAAATCACGTTCCAATGGATAAGCTTATCGACAAGCTTGCTGATGGAATTCAGATGGACTTTGAGGTTGCCAGACTTGAGCCTCTTTTCGAATCAGAGGAAGACTTCAGAGCATTCAAGGACAGACATGCAAAGGCAGAGGTAAAGAAGGGTGATTTAGCTAATTACCACGGAAATGTTTACCTTGGTATTGATGCCGGTTCCACTACTACAAAGCTTGCTGTTGTAGGTGATGATGGTACACTCCTTTACTCATTCTACTCAAGCAATAACGGTAGCCCACTTGCTACATCCCTTAAGGCATTAAAAGAAATTTACTCTATCATGCCTGAGGATACTCATATTGTACATTCATGCTCTACAGGTTATGGTGAGGCCCTTTTAAAGGCAGCTCTTCAGCTTGATGACGGTGAAGTTGAAACAATCGCTCACTACTATGCTGCAGCTTTCTTTAATCCAGATGTTGACTGTATCCTTGATATCGGTGGTCAGGATATGAAATGCATCCGCATTAAGAACGGAGTTGTTGATAGCGTTCAGCTTAACGAGGCATGTTCTTCAGGATGTGGTTCATTCATTGAAACTTTCGCTAAGTCACTTGATTTCAGCGTTCAGGATTTTGCTGAGGAAGCTCTCTTCGCTCTCAATCCTATCGATCTTGGAACCCGTTGTACTGTTTTCATGAATTCTAAGGTTAAGCAGGCTCAAAAGGAAGGCGCATCTGTAGCTGATATTTCTTCAGGTCTTGCTTACTCAGTTATTAAGAATGCATTATTTAAGGTTATTAAGCTTTCAGATGCTTCAGAGCTTGGAAAGAATATCGTAGTTCAGGGTGGTACTTTCTACAACGATGCTGTTCTTCGTTCCCTTGAAAAGACAGCTGGTGTTAACGTAGTTCGTCCTGATATCGCAGGTATCATGGGTGCCTTCGGTTGTGCTCTTATTGCTAAAGAGCGTTACGAGGAAAATCCAACAACTACTACTCTTGGCATTGATGAGATTAACAATCTTACATTTGATACAAAGCTTACACGTTGTCAGGGATGTGTAAACCACTGTCTCCTTACAATCAACCGTTTCTCTGGTGGGCGTTCATTCATCACTGGAAACAGATGTGAAAAGGGTGCCGGAGGTGTTAAAAATAAAGAGAACATTCCTAACCTTTACGATTATAAATACAATAGATTATTTGAATACGAGTCTCTTTCTGAGGAAGAGGCTACACGTGGAACAGTTGGTATTCCACGCGTACTTAATATTTACGAGAATTATCCTTTCTGGGCTACATTCTTCAAGGTTTTGAAGTTTAGAGTTGTTCTCTCACCTCGTTCTAACCGCAAGGTATACGAGCTTGGTATTGAATCTATTCCTTCTGAGTCAGAGTGCTACCCAGCAAAGCTTGCACACGGACATGTTCAGTGGCTTATTAACGAGGGAAATGTTGATTTCATTTACTATCCATGTATTCCATATGAAAGAAACGAATTTCCTGATTCAAACAACCACTATAACTGCCCTATCGTTACTTCATATGCAGAAAATATTAAGAACAACGTAGACGAAATTACAACTGGAAAGGTTCGTTTCCTTAATCCATTTATGGCATTTACAAGCGAAGAAATTTTAGCTTCTCAGCTTGCAAAGGTATTTAAGGATGAGTTCAATATTTCAGAATCAGAGGTTCGCGCTGCAGCTCACGCTGCTTGGCTTGAGCAGGAGCACTTCAGAAATGATATGTATGCTAAGGGTGCTGAAGTTCTTAAGTACTTAGAAGAAACTGGAAAGCACGGTATTGTATTGGCTGGACGTCCATATCACGTGGACCCAGAGATTAACCATGGTATTCCAGAGCTTATTAACAGCTACGGAATTGCTGTTCTTACTGAGGATTCTATTTCAAACCTTGGCGAAGTTGAGCGCCCTCTTATTGTTATGGATCAGTGGATGTTCCACTCACGTATGTATGCTGCAGCAAACTACGTTAAGAAGCATGACAACCTTGATTTAATTCAGCTCAATTCATTCGGTTGCGGTCTTGATGCTGTTACTACAGATCAGGTTGCTGATATCCTTACTCACTCTGGCAAGATTTACACATGCCTTAAGATTGATGAGGTTAACAACCTTGGCGCTGCTCGTATTCGTGTTCGTTCACTTCTTGCAGCTCTTAGAGTTAAGAAAAAGAAAAAACAGGAGCGCACTATCGTTCCTGCAAACTATAATCGTGTTATGTTTACAGAGGACATGAAGAAGAATTACACAATTCTTTGTCCACAGATGTCTCCTATCCACTTTGATTTAATCGAGCCAGCATTTAATGCTGCTGGATATAATCTTGTGGTACCAGACATCCCAACACGTACTTGCGTAGACGTAGGTCTTAAGTATGTAAACAACGACGCTTGCTATCCTTCACTTATGGTTATCGGTCAGCTTATGGCTGCAATTGATACAGGTGAGTTTGATATGAGCCGCACAGCTCTTTTGATTTCTCAGACTGGTGGCGGATGTCATGCATCAAACTACATTGGATTTATTCGTCGTGCACTCGCTAAGGCTGGCTACCCAGATGTGCCTGTTATTTCACTTAACCTTAGCGGTCTTGAACCAAACCCTGGATTTAAGCTTACACCTAGCCTTATCCAGCACGGACTTTATGCTCTTACCTTCGGTGATATTCTTCTCCGCTGTGTATACAGAGTTCGTCCATACGAAGCAGTTCCTGGTTCAACAAATGAGCTTCATGAAAAGTGGAAAAAGAAGATTATTGAGTTCGTTGGTACTCCAAAGATGCTTTCACACAGAAAGTACAAGAAGATGTGCCGTGAGATGATTCGTGATTTCGATAATCTTCCTATTATAGAAGGACTTGTTAAGCCAAGAGTTGGTATCGTAGGTGAAATCCTTGTTAAGTTCCTTCCAGCAGCAAACAATCATCTTGCCGACTTACTTGAGCAGGAAGGTGCTGAGGCAGTTGTTCCAGACTTAACAGACTTCTTACTCTACTGCTTCCATGATTCAACCTTTAAGGCTGATAATCTTGGAGCTAGCAAGATGTCTAAGCATATTGGAAAGCTTGGAATTAAGTTCTTCGAGTGGCTCAGAAGTGCTGCTAGAGATGAGTTTAATAAGTCTAAGAGATTTACGGCACCAGCCTACATTACTGATACTGCTAGAGAAGCTGAAAAAATTGTTTCAATCGGAAATCAGACTGGCGAAGGTTGGTTCCTTACAGGCGAAATGCTTGAGCTCATTGAGACTGGAGCAAGCAATATTGTTTGTATTCAGCCTTTCGGATGCTTACCAAACCATGTAGTTGGTAAGGGTGTAATTAAGAGAATTCGCCATGAGCACCCTGATGCAAATATCGTAGCTATCGACTATGATCCAGGTGCATCAGAAGTAAACCAGCTCAACAGAATTAAGCTTATGCTTTCTACAGCAAATAAAAATCTTAAAGATGCTTAAGTAGTATTAGAGCTTGTTAGTTACTAGCTCATCTAATAAAGCCAGCTTGTACAATGTACAGGCTGGCTTTTACGTTTTATATATTTGATGCTACGATACGGAATTCGTATGGTTTTAGATAGAATGGATCCCAGTCATCTTCTGTGTAGTTACCAAAGACTATTCTATCACCGTAGAACTCTACTGAACGTCCATAAGAAGTGAGGTTACAATAAATGTAAAGTCTTTCATCTCTGGACTCTCGAGTGAAGATATACACATCACTTGGTGCAGCAATCTTTCTATAAGAACCTTCCTGAATAGCTTGAGATGCCTTACGGAATTCAATCATCTTCTTATAGAAATTAAGTATACTATTATCATCCTTTGACTCAGTTTCAATATTAATAAATGAGCTATTTGAATTAATCTTGAGCCAAGGTGTTCCTGTGGTAAATCCTGCGTTTTCAGAGGAATTCCACTGGACAGGCGTACGGGCGTTATCTCTAGACGTCCTAAGAATCAGCTTTCGACGAATGGAATGAGCCAAAAGCAACCGCTTCATTGCCTTATTAATATTATATGATTCTATATCTTTTATATCTCTAAGGCCACGGAAATCTCCGTTTGTCATGCCTATCTCTTCACCTTCATATATAAAAGGGATTCCCTTCAAAGTAAGATTCAAACCGCACAAAAGCTTTGCACTTTTTTCCCAAAACTCCTTCGTATTTCCGAAGTGATTAACAGAACGAATCTGATCATGATTTTCAAGATAATTAGCAGGGAATTCCAGCGCACACTGCCACTTATCTAAAACTCCAATCAACTTATGTGGACGATATCTTTTCTTGAACCACTTAACGCCACCACGGCTGTCTACATCCATATGCTCAAAGAAAAATATGGCATCCAGCTCTCCACGATTTTCGTCGCAAAGAAGCTTGGCATCATCAGGTGTTACAAGAATAGTCTCACCGACAATAAATGTTTTATACTTCGACCATACTTCTGTATTAAATCTCTTTAATAGTTCATGGCAACCTTCCGTATTAAGATAATGCTCTCGTCCTTTAAGAATCAGTCTAGGTCGTCCGTTTTCCAACGAATTCTTGTAAATAATATTAATAACGTCACATCTAAATCCTGAAATGCCTTTATCCAGCCAGAATCTCATGATATCAGTTATCTCATTGTAAACATCAGGATTTTGCCAATTTAAATCTGGTTGCTTTTCACTGAATAGATGTAAGAAATAATCTCCATTCTCAGTCTTAGTCCATGTACTGGAACCAAATAAAGAGCCCCAGTTGTTGGGTTTGTCTCTAAAGAAATAATAATCTCTGTACTTAGGATCACCTGCAAGAGCCTTCTTAAACCACTCATGCTCGTCTGATGTGTGATTTATAACAAGGTCCATTATAATCTTTATTCCGAGTCTTTTGGCACGGCTGATAAGTCGTTCCATATCCTCCATTGTACCGAATTCTGGATTTATGCCCTTATAATCAGAAATGTCATAGCCATTGTCATAGCCTGGGCTAGGATAAACTGGGCTGAGCCAAATGGCATCAACTCCCAAAGATTTTAGATAATGTAGCTTAGATATTATACCTGGAATATCCCCAATTCCATCTCCATTGCTATCGCAGAATGAACGTGGATAGATTTGATAGATAATCGCGTTCTTCCACCATTTTTTAGCACTAGCTGTCGCCATATTAACGCTCCCCCATACTCATATCACGCACTACTCCCCTATGCGCCTCCCCTTAAATCTATAATAAAGTAAAGCACATACTTTTTCAATAATTTCTTCACACAATCATCACAAAGACATCAAAATAATGCGACAACAGTTATCAAATACGATAATTATTAAAAAACGGCAGACTTTTCCGTCTGCCGTTACTTATTAATGCAAGTTTAAAATCCCATTAAAATGTATAACTTTTCAATTATTTTGTTAATAACATCATAATCTTGTTTGAACGAGCAACAAATTCTGTCATAGCCTCAGGTGCAAGAGGTGCATTTGCAAGCTTAGCAAGATCATAAAGCTGTGCTGCAAATGTTGGAACGTTCTCTGAATCCTTATTGTTAAGAATATACTGCACCAGGTCGTTATTTGCATTAAGAACAAGTGTCTCTGAAGCAGAGCCAAACATATTCATGTCCATACCGCCCATAGCATACATCTTCATCATGTCCTGCATACGTCTGCTCTCTTCTGATACTGTAAGCATAGAAGAAAGATCTTTATTCTTAAACTTCTCTACCTTTACCTCGAGACCTTCGTTATCGAGTGCCTTACGGAATACATCTGTAAGTGTCTCTGTCTCGGTCTTGAGTTCGTCCTCAGCTGTCTCCTCTACCATAGTGTCAGTAACATCTGCATCGATGCGGCAGAATTTATAATTCTCATTGCGCTGCTCAAGCTGTGTAATGAATGATGTGTCGATAGCATGGTCGAGAATAACTGCATTCAAGCCCTGTTCCTTAAACATATTTACATACTGAGACTGCTGCTGAAGATCTGTTACATAGTAAACAGTCTTTCTCTTATCCTCTGGCTCTTTTGTATCTGCATCCTTTGTATCATCAACAACCTCTGCCTCTACTGTATCACCATTTTCATCTGTAGCCTTTTCTTCATCCTTAACAAGAAGCTCTGGAAGTGTAGTGTATTTATCATTGATGTCCTTGAATAAGATGTAGTCGTTCATCTTATCGCAGAACTTTGTATCCTTTAAGCAACCAAACTTGATGAATGGAGCGATGTCATCCCAATACTTCTCATATGATTCCTTATCAGTCTTGCACATACCTGTAAGCTTATCTGCAACCTTCTTTGTGATGTACTCAGAAATCTTTGTAACGAATCCATCATTCTGAAGTGCTGAACGAGAAACATTAAGCGGAAGATCAGGACAATCAATAACGCCCTTAAGGAGCATTAAGAACTCTGGGATAACCTCTTTAATGTTATCAGCGATGAACACCTGATTATTGTAAAGCTTGATAGTGCCCTCGATTGAATCATATTCTGTATTAATCTTAGGGAAGTATAAAATACCCTTAAG
>JAFYYE010000190.1 GCA_017557715.1 Pseudobutyrivibrio sp. | reverse complement strand
TTACCTCTTTTTCCGTATTTTTTGTTTTCTCACTAACAGTGCGCAGCTTTTGAGATTCCTTTAAGCTCAAGGTTTTGGGCTTGCCCAACTTTTTCATGGGAATGCAATTTCCATGAAAAAAAGGACATTTGTCTATGCTTGCAAAAAACAAACGGACCCACTTTTTGCCTTGCTATAAATAAAATGGCCCACTTTTTGAAAACTGGTACACTTGATTTTTATGTTTTTTTATAAATACAATTTGAGAACCATTCCATTAATTCAAATTAATGGAGCATTATAAGAAAATAATGGAAAAACAGATTCTAATTTAGAAATAGAATTTTTCCAATATTATTGATTATCGCTACGTTAATTACTATTATTGGAAATTTGAACTGTTCACAACAACATCTGTGCATCCCACAACATATGGATTAAACAGTGGATTCTATATCCGATACAACTAGAAAGAGATTGAAAGGAGTTGACTACTATGGATGTATGCGGGGTAACCTCTCAGATAATGGAACTCAAAACATCTACTCCATATGTGACAAGGCACGAGGAGATAAAAACAGGGTTTAAGAATATAAATGATTATTCAAAATATCTTCAAGAAAAATATCCTGAAATGAATACGGGGACTAAAAATATGTATGGAGTACCTGTAACAGTGACGGTTTCTAGCGCATTTCTTGAAAAGTGCAATAAGGATCCTCAAAAAGCTGCATTTCTTGAAGAGAATCTTGCTGTGACAAATGAGTGTGTTAAAAGAAGTGTTTCATTCACGAAAAATATGCCAGGTAGTCCCGTTATGACGTTTATGACAATAGAATATGATTCTAATGGTGAGATTACTATGACAAGTGCCTGTACAAATGATCCTGATGGTAAAATCGCACGTGAAAATGCAAAACGTAAGGCTGATGAAGCTAGAGCAGCTCATAACAAAAATGAAAAAAGACGACTTAAGAAAAAGAAAGAAAAAGAGGCTGAAGAAAAGCAAAGACTAGAGAAGCTACAAAACAGAACGCTTGAGATGCAAGAATATATTGGCATGGGAACTGATTTAAGGGCGATTACAGAAAATATTTTTGGTAGTAATGGAAAAACTTCTTTTGATTTAAAAGCTTAACTACTTTTTCTTATTTAGGGATTATGTCATAACAGCCATAATTCCTTTTTTTTCTAACTCAATATATTCATTTCACAACAAAAAAACTGCGTTTCACGCAATAGGCAAGGTATATATATCGTAAAATCAGCTATAATATTCGTATATACAGTGGGGGTAGAAATGAAAATTGCAATATGTGATGATGAAAAATATATAAGAGATTTCATAGCAAAAAGCATTTCTGATGAGATTACAGATGCCATTGTTAAATGCTATGAATCTGCTGAGAACTTATTGGAAGCAGCATATAATCCTGACATTCTGTTTCTAGATATACAGATGCCTGGAATTGATGGCATGGAGCTCGCTAAGCAAGTCCGCGCTAATGGAAGTGATGCAGTGATTATCTTTGTTACTGCTTTGGAGGAATATGTTTTTAATGCCTTCGATGTGAGAGCTTTTAATTATCTAGTAAAACCTATAGATAAAGAAAAGCTAACCGAGGTATTACATGCAGCCGTTGAAGAAATAATACATAGACAAACTGGAGTAACGCCAGTAGTGCCTGATAATAAGTCATTTATAATCAAAGCCAATGGATTAAGCCGAAGTGTTTCTATTTCAGAAATTGCATTTGCTGAGGTATTTAACCGTAGAATTGTGCTTCACATGAGGGATAATGATGAGATTGAATACTATGGACGAATGACAGATTTAGAGAATACTGTTGGAAATGATTTTTTTAGGGTTCATAGGGCATATCTGATTAATCTTTCAGCAATTCAATCTTATAATTCCAAAATTGTAAAAGTGGCTGGCGAAGAAATACCTGTTGCCCGAGGCAAGTATCAAGATTTGGTAAGAGCTTATTTATCATTTAATACAAGAGGATTGTGATGATGGTGTCTGATGCATTCTTTAATTATTTCATGAATACTGTAATCGAGATATATTGCATAATTACTTCTGTGTTATTTATATATTGGCTCAGGCCGTTTGTAAAAAATATGAAGTCAGTTTATTATGCAGTGGTTTTCGAATGGATTACAGACTGTATACTAAGGCATGTTGATGTTCAAAATGGAATAAGACTGACAATCTCGATTTTTTCATTGTTTTTTGTTGGCGTGATTCTTTTCTATTTAGATGAAAAAAGAAATCTTATGCAGAAAATATTTCTATGTGTTAGCTTTTTTATCATTAGATGGTTAAGCTTGGAAATATTCACTGAGCTTGGTTTTTATGAAAGGGATTTTGTTTCTAACTTTAAATTATTTAGAGAAAGCATCCCTGCAATTGTAGCTGAATATGTTGTATCAACGATTGTCGAGTATGGATTAGCTTTATTGCTACTCTTCTTTTCCATCAAGCTACTTCTAAAAACATATAAAAACAAGCATGAAGAATTGTCTTGGAAGGAACTGATTATGTTATTAATTCCTTGTATAAGCATCTTCTTTGCTACACGGATTATTTATTCGTACTATATGCTATGGTTTGATGGTATTGAAAATGGAAGCATAAAGGCCAATATTCCAGGCAATATGTATCGCATACTGTTTTGTATAATGGCTTATTTAACGCTGGGTGTTACTCTTTACTTTTACCAGAGCATAAAGGCTAACAAAGAAATAGAATATGCTAATCGCGTGCTGGCCAGACAGATTGAAGATAGCAAGCAATATGTAGGCCAAGTTGATAATGTTTATCAGCAGATGAGAGCCCTTCGTCATGATACAGGCAATCATATGGCTGTAATGAAAGGTCTTTTGGAGACAGAAAAGTATCAGGAACTAAGGGATTACCTTGGCAATTGGGAAGAGGCATATAGCAATATAGTCCCATCAGTTAAAACGGGAAATGTCGTAACTGACATTGCAATATCAGAGTTTGTAGATAGGTTTGCTGATAATGGCATAACACTAAAGACATCCTTAAAATATCCAAGTAATGTAGCTGTTAATCCATTTGAAATGTGTGTGGTTCTTACAAATGCCATACAAAACGCCTCCGAAGCCTCGCTTAGAGTTAATGAGCCATATGTTGAAATAACATCAGTTGAACGAGAAAATGTATACATTATTAGCATTAAGAATAAGTCTGATAAAAAGGCTCAGATTGATGAAGAAGGTGTTCCTATTTCAATAAAGAATGACGATGGTCATGGATTTGGAGTACGTAACATAAGGGAAATCGCTAGAAAATATAATGGTGATATTGAAATTAAGCAATTCAGTGAAAACGATGGGTTATGGTTTGTGCTTAACATAATGTTTGTTGGATAAGAATACAGAATGGTGCCTGCTGCAGAATTGCAGCAGGCTTTTTTAGTGCTATTCACATCATATAAAATGCAGTCCACATCAAATGGGTTTAGATTGAAAAAATCCTAGTCGATAGCGATTATAGAAAACCATTAGTCTAAAGTCTATGTTAAAGGAAAAGGAATTCAATTAAGAAGCCAAGGAGGGTTAAAGTATGGGGACAGTTTCTATGAATATTAATATGAATAGTGTAAGTGAATTACATAAATCCAGAACAACATTTCAGATAAACCAGAATCAACAGATGGATTCATATAGTAAAAGTCTTCAAGAGCAGATAAATAATGCCAATGAACAGCTTCAATCTCTTGGCGAAGATAAAGAAATGTCCATAGATGAAAAAATGAAAAAACGTCAAGAAATTCAAAAGCAAATTACTGATTTGCAAAATCAATTACGTCAACATCAAATTGAACAGCATAGAGAAAGCAGACAAAGTAAGGGCTCATCTATGGAGGATATGCTTGGCGGTAAGCAAACAGCCAAATCATCTAAAGCCGCAAAAGGCATTTCTACAGCTAGTATGAAGGCTCTTATATCAGCAGATAGCGCTATGAATCAAGTAGAAGCGGGAGGAGCTGTTAAGGCCAATCTGAAAGGCAAAGCAGGCATTCTTGAAACAGAAATCAAACTAGATTCTGCCAGAGGCAAAGATGTAGAAAAGAAACAGGAACAACTTGCTGATATTGAATCTAGAAATAGGGATATAGAATCGGCTCAGCTAGAAGTATTAAATCGAGCAGATAAAGAATTAGATAAGGCTGCTGAAAATAATAATGATGAAATTGCAGATAAATCAACTAATTCAAATAAAGAACAGCGTGATGCTGCTGTAGACAACTCAATTCCAGAGGGAGTTGAGATAAATCTAGATAACCCTGTTGGTAATAATGTTGATGAGTTGTTGTAAATCATTCTAGGAGGATTCGCCTATGAATATAAAGTTACAGGGCATAGATTTATTAGGTAATCTTGGATTAAAAAGTACGCAAGATAGATTAAATAGACAAGCTGAGCGTGATAATAAAATAGCGTTCATTGAGCAGCAAAAAGAGAATCTGAAAAACATGAAAGCAGACACAATTGATGAGATTGCCAGAAAGCTTGATATGTTTCATGGATATGAAGATCAAATTGCAGCAACAAGGATGGAATATAACCATTCTCAGATGTTTCATGTATTTGATGAGGCTCAGGAACTCGCAGAAAAGATTGCTGAAGCTGCTGAAAAGAATGAACCTAAGACTCCTGAAGAACGTCGTGATGATATGATTGAAGAAGCTACTGGAGTAGAAAATGAAGGATTGCTTGATGAATTAATGGATAATCTTACAGAGGCAATTGAGGAATCTACTGAGGAGATGGTTGAAGAATTACAGGAAACATCGGAAGAAGTATTATCAGAGGACGAGCTAAATCAAATGATGCTGCTGGAAGAAGAACAGATAGAAAGACTAGAACAGGAAAAGAACGTTCCTGAGAATTATATACCGTTTGATTATCGTATTTAAAAGGATTGGTTTATAGACAAGGAGGTCGATTATTATGGCAAGGATTAGCGACTATGTATCAAATCACAAGTATTTTGACGAGAACTACAACGTGAACAATCAAAACTATTCAAATGATTTCTTAGATGGGTTAAGTGCATCAGCACCTAAAGTTTCCAGTGGATCATTTAGTCTATCCGACTATTCACTCATCAAAAGTGGAACTTACGGAAAGCTAATGAAAGCTTATTATGCACAGGACAAAGCTCAGAAAGCAAATGTCGGAAAAGACTCTTCGGCTAAGCTAACAGCAATGGCTGAAGCAGCAAGTGCTTTATCCAAATCTTCTGAAAGGCTCATGAGTGCATCCTTATGGGAACAGAAAACAATTGCAGAAAAAGATGAATTAACAGGAGAAGAAAAAACTAAATCAGATTATAACTGGTCCGATATTGAGAAAGCTTTAAATGTATTTATTGAAGACTATAACAGTACTGTTGAAGCTGCAGGTAATTCCAATACTAAAAGCGTTTTACGAAATGGTGCGTGGATGACCAAAACAACTTCTGCACATGAGAAAACTCTTAACAAAGTAGGTATTTACATTGGAAAGGGAAATAAGCTTTCTTTAGATGTGGAGCAGCTGAAAAAGGCTGATATAGGAGCCCTTAAATCGCTATTCACTGGCCATAATTCATATGCTTCGCAGTTAATGAATAAGGGAAATTCAATTGCGAATGCTGCTGGTGTAGGAAGCTCTTATAACAAACAAGGACGCTATTCTAATTCTCTAAATGACTTAGTAAAAAGTAAGTATGACTTCAAAGAATAGTTTTGGATGGAGGTATTTATTATGAGTATGGATATAAATGGAATTTCAAATGTAACCTCTACAGCTTTAACTTCAAATGAACCTAGTAATATTGAGAATACAGAAACACCAATAAGAATAAACAGTATAAATAAAAAATCGAATGATGAAGGTGTTACATACGAAAAGGGTGATAAAACTGAAATGGGTTCATACAAAATCAATAAAATGAGCAAAGAGGACCGCGCTGCCCTAGTACAACAATTAAAGGATAATATGGAAAAGCAGAAGCAGCAGATGCTTGAATTAGTTAATAAGACTATTTCAGGACAAGTTGGAACATTTGGAAAAGCAAACGATGACAGCTTTTGGCGAATGTTAGCTGGCGGAAATTTCAAAGTTGATGCTGCCACCAAGGCAAAAGCTCAGGCTGATATTGGAGAAGATGGTTATTGGGGCGTAAAACAAACTTCTCAGAGACTTTTTGATTTTGCTAGCGCATTAGCTGGTGATGATGTAGAAAAAATGCATGAAATGCAAAAGGCTATGCATAAAGGATTTGGTTTAGCAGGTAAGTCTTGGGGAAGAAAACTACCTTCTATTTGCCAACAAACCATGGATGCTGCGGATTTGCTCTTTGATAATTATTTTAAGGCGAAGGAAAGCGAATCTAAGGAAGTGATTAATGAGAATACCGTAAATATCAGCAAGTAAACTGATGTTAAAATAATAACGGTTTGTGCGGCATCAAAACTGCACAAACCGTTGTTTTATGTTAGGCAAACATCAATTGATTTCAAAAATACATAATTACAAGTAATTAATTCTGTCGTACATTTCTTTCCAGTTATCGGGAAGTATCCCTATTTTATATACATCAATTTTAGATTTGCTAATCAATTTACTCAATTCATCCCCCAGTGCATCCGCATCTTTCTGAGGTAAAAGTTTTTTCAGTGCATAT
>JAFYYE010000189.1 GCA_017557715.1 Pseudobutyrivibrio sp. | reverse complement strand
GAATGATTCTTCCTGTAAGCTCTGCAACGGGAATAAATTCATTTGGCTGCAGATAGGTGCCATCTATAAGCTTAATACGAACTAAGGCCTCAGCTGATGTAAATGTGTTAGTTGAAAGATTGTAAATCGGCTGGTAGTGCACTTCGATTCTGTCATTTTCCATTGCATCTATTACAAGTTTTTCAATATCCTTCTGACGTCTTACATTCTTTATAACTTCACTTGTTACAGTGGCTTCATTACCAGCTGTATGATGGTTTGTAGTTGGAATGTAGTTTGCCAAAAGCAACATAAGCTCGTCAGCATTTTCAGCGATTCGGCAATCAGGAATGATTGTATAGAAAGGCTGAAGAAGAGTGACTGCATTTCCTACATCAGAACTATTTTCGATAGACTGGAAATAGGTTGCTATCTGATACTTGGTGCTTTCCATGAAGTCTGTGCTTTCAAATATTAGAAGGAAGTAACCTTCAGCTGTATCAAATACCTTTGCAGAGTCTATTGTAAATAGAAAATCTGAAAGCATTGATATTGTTTGACGTAAAAGTTTATTTTCATCTGAAGTATCAGCAACAGTTTTAAAAGAAATTCTCATAGCGGAGAAGTTCTTATGAGACTGATACATATATTCTAAGTATTCATGGATAACTGCAGAACTAAAGTGTCCAGTACGTCTTGATAGTGAGCTTTGTGGATTCTCAAGCTCAAAATACATTACAAGGGCACCAATACATGAAGCAAAACTTACTATCAAAAGCTTAGGATTCAAAAACTGAATAATTGCTGAAATGGACCATATAGCCATCCATAAGTAAAGAGCGTAAACTTTTTGTTCTTTCAGGTGTCTTCGAAGAAGAGAGGCTGAGAGAATAATAGAAATAATATATATGGTCACAAATACATAAGTAGCAGTTGCGGCTGGTCCGTATGAGTATAGTACCTGCCCATCGTAGTAATAATATAAAGGCAACTTTATTGTTACCACCAAGCCTACGATACAGAAAGCCTGATATAAAAGCCCAAGCTTTTTTTCCTGCTTTGAGCCTAAATTCTCAAATAAGTCCGATACCGAATATCCAAGTGCTGAAAACGCTACAGTGTGAAGGGAAATAAGATACAATTTACAAACTGAATTTACTGTTATTTCTGAGTACTTGAGAGCGTTTACAATAAAATAGCAGGATGCAATATCAAGAATGACGCATCCCAAAATAACCAATAGAGTAGTCTTGAATTTTCGTTCTGAGCTCAACCCCATTGTTGGCTGTTTTTTGTAAAAAAATAGGAGCACGGCTAAAATAACCAGCCCGCATATCTGTGTATGTACATTCATATATTTGCCCCACTATCTAAACCTATTTGGATTATATCATCAAAGGACAGTTCAATTTGCGGTAAAAGTATGAAAAAAATGTAAAAAAGTAACCCCAATTTAGCACACTAAAGTGTTGACGTATCAAAAAAAATGTACGATAATGAATTTCAAGTTTATTATTTCGAAAAGAATAGAATATGTTATGGAGGCTTAAAATGGAAATCAGATTTGAAAAGCGCGAGAAATTAAAAGATAAGCCAGATTGGAACAACCTTGGTTTTGGAAAGTATATGACAGATTACATGTTCATATGCGATTGGGATAGAGAAATTGGATGGCATGATGCAAGAATCGTCCCAGAGGGACCAATCGAATTGGATCCAGCCTGCATGACTCTTCACTATGCACAGGAGACATTCGAAGGCTTAAAGGCATATCGTAGAGAGGATGGAAAGATTCAGCTTTTCCGCCCAGAAATGAATGCAAAGAGAATGATTAATTCAAATGAGAGACTTTGCATGCCAGCATTTCCAGTTGAGGATTTCGTTGCTGCTGTAAAAGCTCTTGTTAAGACAGAGGAAGCTTGGGTTCCAACACAGAAGGATACTTCACTTTACATCCGTCCATTTATGTTTGCTACAGAGTCTGCTCTTGGTGTACATATGGCAAAGTCATACAAGTTTATGATTCTTTGTTGCCCAGTTGGAGCATATTATGCTACAGGTCTTGACCCAGTTAAGATTTTAGTAGAAAATGAACTTGTCCGAGCAGTTGCAGGCGGTACTGGCTTTACAAAATGCGGTGGAAACTACGCTGGTTCTATCGCTGGACAGGTAAAGGCAGAGAAGCTTGGTTATTCTCAGGTGCTTTGGCTCGATGGTAACGAGAGAAAGTACGTTGAAGAAGTTGGAACAATGAACATCATGTTCAAGATTGATGGTGAAATCTGGACAGCACCAGTTGTCGGTACTGTACTTCCAGGTGTCACAAGAGATTCTATGATCCATCTTCTTAGAGATTGGGGATACAAGGTTAGAGAAGAGCGTCTGTCAATTGATGACCTTATGAAGGCAGGTCACGATGGCAAGCTTGAAGAGGTCTTCGGTACAGGAACAGCAGCAGTTATTTCTCCAGTTGGAGAGCTCCGCTACGAGGATGATGTTGTTGTAATAAATGGAGGTAAAACCGGAGAGCTTACACAGAAGCTTTATGATACTTTAACAGGCATTCAGTGGGGAAGATTACCGGATAATTACGGATGGACTCAACTAGTAGAATAATGTATGAATTAGAATTTAATAATGATGATTTGCAGTCTCTACAGGATTCATTCTGCAAAGCAAACGACATTTATATGGTTTGCGTTAGCAGAAAGCATGGACAGCTTACATCCTTCTCAGGCTCCAAGCCTGAGGAGGATTTTGTTGACTCGAATTTTAAAGAGAGTCTGCAAAAAGAAATAGTAGATTCCTTTGTGGATGGCGCTCCAGAAAATATTGTGGAGCCAGCGTCTGCAGAGGATTATTTTATGTACAGAGGTGTAGTTTTTAGAGGAGAAAAGGATGAGATTGTAGGCACATGGTTGTGCTTTGCAGTGGATAAAGAAATGGCTCCAGCATCATTGGAGTTTCCTAATGCTCTTAGAACTACCACCAAAATTCGATTCGACAAGGCTATTGCCTTACTGGAAAACTTATCAAAACACTATGTGACAGAGATTCTTCGTAACGAGCATCTCAAGAAGAGACTTTCTCAGATTCAGAGCGAGGAAAAGGAAGTGGAGAATAAGCTCATCAAGAACGAATTAATGACAGAGATTCTACGCCTCATGGAGTCAGACGAATCCTTCACAAAGGTGGCAGATGAAATTCTTGCTTTCTCAGGTAAATACATCGAGTGCACAAACACAGCCTTACTGCAGATGTCAGAGGATGGGCTTAGTGCAGATATGATTTTAGAGTGGAGCGAGGGTGAAGAAAAACTTTCGCCAGCTTTTCAGAAGGTGCCAATCGGGAATTTGCCATTTATGAATGGTAAGCCTTACACCATTTCATCTGATGCTGCTTTGCCACAGGCGTTTAGCATCTTCTTTAATAAATACTCTATAAAAGGCGCTATTCTTTTACCATTAAATGTAAATGATTCAACAGCCATGTATTTGTGCTTCCTTTCTGTTAATAAGGAAAGACAGTGGAGTGTTGATGAAATTCGTTTTAGTAACGACATTAAGAATATTCTTCATACTATTTTAATAAAGAAAATTACAGCCAATTCTCTTGCAGGTTCTTACTCTGCATTGGAGGCTATTTTACAGAATTCGGGCTACGGAGTGGTAGTAATCGATATGCCAAAGAAGCAGATTCTTTATAAGAATGATACCTTCGGCAGCATGTTTGATAATCCAATTGATAAAGTGGCCATCGAGGAGTTGCTTTTCAATAAGAATTACAACTTATCCGAGCTTAATGGATATTCTGCTAACGGTTCTGGAAAGTGGTACGACTTATCAGTTGCTGATATCAAATGGGTGGATGGAAGAGATGTGAGATTAATCACCTTCTACGACACTACAGATATTAGAAACTATCAGAAGAAGGCTGAAAAGCAGGCCCAGACTGATACACTTACAGGCTTATATAACAGACAGGCATGCGAAAAGGATATTGCAATGGAATATCACATTGCTACAAAGCTTGGTAAAGAATTTGCAGTACTTCTTTTCGATATCGATAATTTTACAACTATGAACGAAGGCTTAGGTTATCGTATGGGTGATGATTTGTTAGCCTTTATCGCCAGAAGTATTAATGACATTTCTTCTATAAAAGGAAAGTGTTATCGAATTGGCGGTGATGAGTTCGCAGTTCTTGTTGATCATGAAAACATTAAGAACTTGGATCTTATCATCAAGAGAATAATGAATCTGTTTGAAAATCCTTGGGTTTTAAATGACAAGGAATACAACTGCACAATCAGCATGGGGGCTTTGAGGGCACCAGCTAAAATATCAGATTCCTCAGCTATTTTGACTCGCCTTACAATCGCCCTCAAGGGTGCGAAAGAAAAGGGACACAACAGCTTCGAATTCTTCGATGACAAGGCAGAAGTTATCGTTGAAGAAAAAGAAGAGCTTGATGAGGATTTAAAGAAGGCTGTAAGCCATGGCTGTCGAGAGTTTAAAGTATTCTATCAGCCTATTATGGAATTTGTTGATGGTGTTCCAAACTGCTGTGGTGCAGAGGCATTGGTTCGCTGGGATTCAAGTGAGCGTGGACTTGTAATGCCATCAGGATTTTTAAAGGCAGCAGAAGACCAGAACCTTATTGGAGACCTTGGTCATTATGTGCTTTTGGAGGCAGCAAAGTCTTGCAAGCATTGGAACGACTTTGGACATCCAGAATATAAAATTAGTGTTAATATTTCGCCAGTTCAGTTGGTACAGAAGGATTTCGTGGACAGGTTGGATGCGGTATTAAAACAGACAGCTATCGACCCAAGAAATCTTACACTGGAAATTGCTGATGATTTTGGTCCTGGGGCAATGCCAAGAGTTATTAAGGCACTTGATGCGGCAAGAGCTTTGGGATGCCGTGTAGCGCTGGATAATTTTGGCGCGAACGGTTCTGCAATTAATAATATTAAGAAATTGCCAATAGATACTCTGAAGATAGATAAGGAATACACATCACAAATGCAGGGAGATGCTTTTGCAAAGCTGTTTGTTAAAACGGTAGCGGAGCTTGCAAATTCTGTAGATGTGGATGTGTGCGTTGGAGGTGTAGAAGAGGATAATCAAATCAACATGCTTGGAGATTATCAGGTTAACCTTGTTCAGGGCTTCTACTTCGACAAGCCACTTTCAAAGGAGGAATTTGGAAAGAAATACATTTAGGTGATTGCCGGTATTCCGGTTCACATAAAGAAATAAGTAAAGCAATAGAAAGGGAAAGTAATGTACACATTAAAGGACATCAAAAACACAGATCCAGAAATCGCAGAGGCTATTGTTAAGGAATTCAATCGCCAGTCTGAGCACATTGAGCTTATCGCTTCAGAAAACTGGGTATCAACAGCTGTTATGTCAGCTATGGGCTCAGTTCTCACTAACAAATATGCGGAAGGTTATCCAGGAAAGCGTTACTACGGTGGCTGCAGCGAAGTTGACGTTGTTGAAGAGCTTGCAAGAGAGCGTGCTAAGGAGCTTTTTGGTTGCGATTATGTTAACGTTCAGCCTCATTCAGGTGCCCAGGCAAATATGGCAGTACAGTTTGCAGTACTTCAGCCAGGTGACACAGTAATGGGAATGAATCTTGATCACGGCGGACATCTTACACATGGTTCACCAGCAAACTTCTCTGGTACATATTTCAATATTGTTCCTTATGGAGTAAATGATGAAGGCTTTATCGATTATGATGAGGTTGAGAGAATTGCTATTGAGTGCAAGCCTAAGATGATTATTGCAGGTGCATCAGCATACTGCCGTAAGATTGATTTCAAGCGATTTAGAGAGATTTGTGACAAGGTTGGAGCAGTCCTTTTTGTGGATATGGCTCACATTGCTGGTCTTGTAGCAGCAGGTGTTCATGAGAGCCCAATCCCTTATGCAGATATTGTAACAACTACTACTCATAAGACACTTCGCGGTCCTAGAGGTGGTATGATTATGGCTACAGCCGAGGCAAATGAAAAGTACAATTTCAACAAGGCTGTTTTCCCAGGTACACAGGGTGGTCCACTTATGCATGTACTTGCAGGTAAGGCTGTATGCTTCAAGGAAGCTTTGGAGCCTTCATTTAAGGAATATGGTCAGCAGATTGTAAAGAACGCTCAGGCTCTTTGCAAGGGCTTGCAGGATAGAGGTATCAAGATTGTTTCAGGTGGTACAGATAATCATCTTATGCTTATCGACCTTACTCCATTTGAGCTTACTGGAAAGGTTGTTGAGAAGCTTCTTGATGACGCTCACATTACTGCAAATAAAAACACTATTCCAAACGACCCTAAGTCACCTTTTGTAACTTCTGGTATTCGTCTTGGTACTCCAGCAGCTACAACACGTGGTCTTAAGGAAGAAGATTTCGATAAGGTTGCAGAGGCAATCGCTATCGTAATCAAGGAGCAGGAAGCAGGAGTAGAGAAAGCAAGAGCTATTATCAAAGAGCTTACAGATAAGTATCCACTTCCAGGTGAAGCAGAGTTTCGTGCTGAGCAGTAGTAAGTTGTAAACTTAATAGAGAATTAATACACAATTTTTTATATAAATCCCTAAAGTTATTGACAATAACTGGAAACTATACTAACGTTTTAAGTGTAGTTGGTCGGGAGGCTTGCTACCGGGGACGGGTAGAAAGGGAATAATAAATGAAAAAAAGTGTATTTGGCCTTTTGTTAGGGGTGATTGTACTTTTCAATGCAATCAGCCCTAATTTTATTGTCAAGGCTACGGAGAATGACCGTCAGGTTGCAGATAATTTAGTTAAAGCTGTT
>JAFYYE010000188.1 GCA_017557715.1 Pseudobutyrivibrio sp. | reverse complement strand
CCGTGTAGGTGGTTCTGCTCAGATTAAGGCTATGAAGAAAATCGCAGCTCCTATCCGTGTAGAGCTTGCTCAGTATCGTGAGCTTGCAGCTTTCGCACAGTTTGGTTCAGAGCTTGATGCAGATACAGCTGAAAAGCTTGCACAAGGTGAAAGAATCAAGGAGATGTTGAAACAGCCACAGTATGCTCCAATGCCAGTAGAGTATCAGATTATGATTATCTATGCTGCTACTAAGAAGTATCTGCTTGATATTCCAACAGCAGATATTCAGGCTTTCGAGAAGGCATTGTTTGATCTTGTTGATACCAAGTATCCTGAGATTCCAGAGGCTATTAAGTCTACAAAGGTTCTCGAGGATGACATGGAACAGAAGCTAATTAAGGCTATCGAGGAGTGTAAAAAGACTTACAAGTAAGGAGGGTGATCTGTTATGGCCTCAATGAGAGACATAAAAAGAAGAAAACAGAGTGTTAGTAGCACTCAGCAGATCACTAAGGCCATGAAGCTTGTATCTACCGTAAAGCTCCAGAAGGCTCGCTCTAAAGCAGAGCAGACTACACCGTATTTCAACGCTATGTACAATACGATTTGTAGCATGCTTGCCAAAGCAGGATCAGTTAACAACAAATACCTTAGAGATAATGGTTCAGATAAGATTGGCGTAATCGTCATCACATCTAACCGTGGTCTTGCAGGTGGTTACAATTCAAATATTGTAAAGATGATAACTGGTTCTGAGATGAAGCCTGAAGATGTGAAGCTTTACGTAATAGGACACAAGGGTGGTGACAGCCTTGCCCACAAGGGATATACAGTGGAAAAGGATTACTCTCCAGTAATGGAAGCACCTACCTATGCAGATGCTATGGCTATTTGCAAGGATGTCCTTGAAGCATATTCAAGTGGGGAAATCGGACAGATTTACCTTGTGTACACACACTTCAAAAATACAGTTAGCCAGATTCCAAAGCTTATGAAGCTGCTTCCTGCTGAAATTGCAGAAGAGGATGTTGAGGCAGCAAAGACTTCCGGCGCAGAGGCTCTTATGAATTTTGAGCCTAATGAGGAGGAAGCGCTTGACCTCATTGTTCCAAAGTATGTAACTTCACTTGTATATGGTGCATTGGTTGAAGCTGTCGCTTCAGAAAATGGTGCCAGAATGCAGGCAATGGATTCAGCTACAAATAATGCTGAGGAAATTATTAGTGATCTATCATTAAAATACAATCGTGCCCGCCAGGGATCAATTACTCAGGAATTGACCGAGATTATCGCTGGTGCAGAGGCACTATCTTAAAGAAGATAGGAGTGAAAAAATGGCAAATAATATTGGTAAAGTCACTCAGATCATCGGTGCCGTACTTGACGTAAAGTTCGCTGAAGGCGAGCTCCCAGAAATCAACGACGCTCTTGAAATCACAAGAGATAACGGCGAGAGACTGGTTGTAGAAGTAGCACAGCATTTGGGTGATGATACAGTTCGTTGCATTGCCATGGGTCCTACAGACGGTTTAGTACGTGGAATGGATGTAGTAGCTACAGGAGCTCCAATTTCAGTTCCTGTTGGTGAAGCTACACTTGGTCGTATTTTCAACGTACTTGGTGAAGCTATTGATGAACAGCCAGCACCTACGGGTGTTGATAAAATGCCTATTCATAGAAAAGCTCCAGCGTTTGAGGAACAGGCAACTTCAACAGAAATGCTTGAAACAGGTATTAAGGTCGTTGACCTTCTTTGCCCTTATCAGAAGGGTGGAAAGATTGGATTGTTCGGTGGTGCTGGTGTAGGTAAAACCGTACTTATTCAGGAGCTTATCCACAACATCGCTACAGAGCACGGTGGATATTCAGTATTCACTGGTGTAGGTGAGCGTACTCGTGAAGGTAATGACCTTTACTATGAAAT
>JAFYYE010000187.1 GCA_017557715.1 Pseudobutyrivibrio sp. | reverse complement strand
TAGATGGTATACCAAGACACATTTACAGACCACTGAAAAAAGGTTAACACAGAATAATAATTTTATTTTGGAGGAGACAAATGCAGGTATTTCATGGAACAATAATCACTTGTGATGACAATAATACCGTTGCAAATTATTTGGTAGAGCGAGAAGGTCGCATTGCCTACATAGGCACAAAGCTTCCTTCGCAGTACGAGGTGGTACCACCAATTGAGCTTGGAAATAGTGTGCTGGTTCCTGCTTTTGCAGATACTCACATGCATTATTCAGGCTTCTCGGTTTTACACAAGATGTTTCCTATTAGCGAAACGGATTCCAATGCTAAGATTTTAGAGCAGCTTCGCGATTATGCTTCTCGAACAAGAGAAAACATCATCGTTGGTTTTGGAGCAACGGAGTTTGCTGTTTCAGAAGGTCATCTTATTTTAAAGGAACAGATGGATCAGGCATGTCCTGATAAACCAGCCTTTATTATTAAACATGATGCTCATTCAGGTGTAGCAAATAGCATATTTATCGATGCTATTAAATCAAGAGTTGCAAATCTTCGTGGATATAATCCAGACACCGGTGAATTGAAACAGGAAGCATTCTTGGCAGCCTGTGAATTTATCACTCACGGAATGTCTACCAAAAAGGTTATTGATTCCATGGTTGAAACCTCAGATTTCTTGGCCAGCAAGGGTGTAGGACTTATTTGTTCAGCCAGCGGCATGGGCTTTATTCGTGATTACGATTTCGATATGGAGCGTTCTGTGGCCAAAGGTCTAGATAATGGTATGCAGGTTAAGGTTGCTTATCAGTGCTCAAATATTGATAAGATAAACAAGAAGGATATGACCAGAGTCGTATTTGGAAACCTTGACGGAACTTTTGCAAATCGGGATGCATCTTTATTGGATGAATACGTTACAATTAATAATAAGGGTGTTTCATTCCATAGTGATGCGGAAGTTCAGCAGTTCTGTATCAATGCCAACAGGGCAGGATACCAGATTGCTTTGCATGCTGTTGGTGATGCAGCCTTTGAACAGGCAGCAAATGCCATATCAATGGCTCTTGAGGATTACCCTCGCTATGACCATAGGCATATCATTCTTCATGGCTCACTTCCAACTGAGCGTGGTTTAAAGATATGTGCCAAATACAATATAATGATTTCAGTAAAGCCTTCATTGCTTTCTAATATTAATGGATTTAAGGAATATGTGGAATCAATTCTTTCAGAGGAGAGAGTGAAGGGAATTAATCCTCTTAGAAAGATTACAGACATGGGTATAAAGATTTGCTTCAACTCTGACGCACCTGCTTCAGATCCAAATCCTATCGCATGGATTCACGACGTATGCAACAACCCTAATCAAGAACAGTCAGTTTCTGTTTACGAGGCACTTAGAATGGCCACAATAAATGGCGCATTTTCTTGCTTCGATGAAAAGGAACGAGGCACCCTGGAGATGGGCAAAAGCTGCGACCTCGTAGTGCTGGATAAGAATCCTTATGAAGTGCCTGTAGAAGAACTGAAGACAATTAATGTCTCAGAACTCTACCTCAAAGGCAAACCTTACAAACGTTCTCGAACCGGCTCAATGGCCACCATGCTTCGAGGAATGTTTCCACAATAATTACAATTCCCTCCCTGGCAAGGGAGGGAATTATTAGTTTAGGAGTTTTATATGTCACTTTCTTTGATTGTCGGTAGTTCCGGCAGCGGTAAATCTACAAATATATATAGCAGAATAATCAAGGAATCTATCGAGAATAAAGAGAAAAACTTTCTTGTAATTGTTCCTGAGCAGTACACTATGTCTACTCAGCGTCTCTTGGTTTCCATGCATCCAAATCACTGCATTATGAATATAGATGTACTATCATTTAATCGTCTTGCCTACAGAGTTTTTGAGGAACTTGGGGCGGCTGTTAGTGCAGTTTTGGATGATACTGGAAAATCTCTGGTGATTAGAAAGCTTGTAAACAATAAGCTGGATGATATTAAAACTCTTAGAAATAATATTACAAGAGTTAGCTACATCACTCAGATTAAATCTTTGATTTCTGAAATGACTCAGTACAACATTTCCCCAGAAAAGCTGAAGGATATGATAAATGCACCAACCATGTCAGAAAGCTTTAGAAGAAAAGCATCTGATTTATTGGTAATTTACGAGGCTTTCCTTGATTTCATAGAGGGAAAATATGTCACTACTGAGTCTATTCTTTCAACTTTAAATTCCATGCTTGATAGCTCCGAGACAGTCTGTGGGGCCACAGTAGTGCTGGATGGATTCACAGGTTTTACGCCAATTCAGTATCAGCTGGTGGAGCACATGCTTAAAATCTGCGATGAGGTAGCAGTTACTATCACAGCAGATGAAGATACACCACTTCTTGAGTTGAAATCTGAGGATGAAGTTTTTGCCATGTCTTCAGAATTTGCCGTAAAACTTAATAAGCTGGCAAAAAGAGTTGGTACAGAAATTAATGAGCCTATTTTCATTTCTGATGAAAATGGATGGCTTGCAGGTAATCCAACTCTGCAGTTTTTAGAAAAAAATATATTCAGAAACGATGTGGTTTTCGAGGGCGAGAATGCGTCGGATTCTATTGTTCTTACAAGCCTTAGAAGCCCTCGTGATGAGCTTAAATATGTAGCAATCACAATTAATAAATTAGTGCGTGAAGGAATGCGCTATAAGGACATTGCGGTTGTTGCACCTAACATGGAAAATTACAGATATTTATTGCCAGGCATTTGGTCAGATTATCAAATTCCCTTTTTCATTGACGCAAAAACTGAGATTCTCTTTCACCCAATGTCTGAGGCAATTGATTCATTATTTGATATTTTTGATAAGGATTTCAGACGTGAGGATGTGTTCCGATTTTTACGTACGGGTTTAACAGCTCTCACAAATGATGAAATCGATTATGTTGAAAACTATATTCTCGCCACAGGAATCCGTGGAAAGAAAAAATTTTTTCATCCATTTGCTATTCGCTCAAATCAATTTAACGAAGATGAAGATTTAATCAAAGTAAATGAAATTAGAGCAAAATTTATTCAGCCATTTATTGATTTCGATAATGCAATTAAGAAAAAGGATTCCGTTAGAAATATTGCTACAGCCCTGTATCGTTTTCTTGTCTTTTTTGATGTGGAAAGAAAAATAAATCAGCGTGGCAAGATATACGAGGAGCAGGATAATGCTGTAAAGGCAAAGGAATACAGTCAGATTTATCCAATCATTATGGATATTTTAGACAAGATGGTTGGAATTCTTGATGGTGAAATAATGGAGCTGCAGGAG
>JAFYYE010000186.1 GCA_017557715.1 Pseudobutyrivibrio sp. | reverse complement strand
GAGTTTCTTCCCATTCATGAAGGGTAAAGAGGAACATATATCCCAGCATGATCCGTTGGATCAATCCGAGCTGGCTGCCGAAAACTGCACAAATGGTAATCGTACAGAAAAAGATAACGGTCATGATTTCAAGATTATATTTCTTTAGCATGTGCTTCTTCCTCCACAAATGCCGATTTTTCTTAGTCTATTATCCTGGAATATAATTTGCCTCTAAAAATTCCGATTCGTTGATTTCAATTTTACTTTATTAGAGAGCTGATATCTATATGAAATGCAAAAAGAAGAGGAGAGCAGAAGCTCTCCAACGGTGTGACAAGAATTTAACTATTGCATTATTTTAAAAGTTTCCGCCAAGCATACTTGGCATTGTTAAATGTCTTAACAAAAAACATATTGACAAATGTCTATGTATTACATAGAATTTCTATAAATAGATAATCATCTATGTGAGGTGTTATATGACTAGGGAAGAAATAGCAAATATTTGCAAGGCTATGTCTGATACGAATAGACTGAGAATTATTGAGATGCTTACATCTGGTGAAAAGTGTGGGTGTGAACTTCTTGATGAATTACAAGTAACGCAACCTACATTATCGCATCATATGAAGGTGCTCAGTGATTGCGGATTGGTAAGCTCAAGAAAAGATGGAAAATGGCATCATTACACCATTAGACATGAGTGTTTTGCGGAGTATATAGAATACATAGCAGCCGTTAGCAGTCATAATGAACAGAATAGAGAAATGTCTTGCTGCTGTAGCAAGTAGTTAATTGCCGATTGAAATATATCGGCAAATAATTAATCTGATACATAGATGGATGTCAATGTGAAGAAAGGAAAAAGTGATGTTTTCAGAATTAATACTGGATCAAATTCTTGGAATGAAGTGGCTGAAAGAACTTATAGGTACTATGTTGTCAGCTTTGGGGATGGATATCACTGGAAGATTCGGTGGTACTATTCAATTTTTTGTTTTTGATGTAATAAAAATAGTGGTTTTGCTCTGCGGTCTTATTTTTATTATTACCTACATACAGAGTTTTTTTCCACCACAAAGAACGAAGAAAATATTGGGAAAATTTCATGGTATTGGTGCAAACATAATAGCAGCTCTACTTGGGACGGTAACACCATTTTGTTCTTGCTCATCAATACCTTTGTTTATGGGATTTACAAGTGCCGGTCTGCCTTTGGGGGTAACATTTAGTTTTCTTATTTCATCTCCTATGGTTGATTTGGGATCGCTTGTATTGTTGATGAGTATATTTGGTGCAAAAGTAGCTATTGTATATGTGATACTTGGTCTTGTAATTGCAGTGGCAGGTGGAACACTTATCGAGAAAATGCACCTTGAAAATCAAGTCGAAGAGTTCATCAGAAATGCAAGGGCAATCAATTCGCAGCCAAGAGAACTTACAACTAAGGAAAGAATAAGATTATCCTGGGGTAGTGTTACTGCGACATTTAAGAAGGTGTTTCCATATATCTTAGTTGGTGTAGGTATTGGTTCTGTTATTCATAACTGGATTCCAGAGGAAATCATTATAAGATTTCTCGGAACAGGGAACCCATTTGGTGTAATAATAGCAACAATAGCTGGTGTTCCTATGTATTCTGATATTTTCGCATGCATAGCTATAGCGGAGGCATTACTTGCAAAGGGAGCAAAACT
Source organism: Pseudobutyrivibrio sp. (assembly GCA_017557715.1). Lineage (GTDB taxonomy): Bacteria > Bacillota > Clostridia > Lachnospirales > Lachnospiraceae > Pseudobutyrivibrio. The sequence goes on along the minus strand of JAFYYE010000186.1, from coordinate 3,117 downwards.
TGGAGTGGTTTTATCGTTTATGATGGCGGTAACTACACTTAGTCTGCCTTCTATAATAATGTTAAAAAAGGCTATAAAGAATAAATTGCTTGGAGTGTTCATAGTAACCTGCACAGTTGGAATTATCATTGTTGGATATTTCTTCAATGCTATTCAATTTATGATTATATAACAAAGGAGATTAATGGCATGGTCAAAAATGGTTTTGAGGTAAAAGAATGTAAGGATACTGAGGTAGTAAAAGAGTTGTTCAAAGAATACTCGCAGATTAAAGGGGCTGAAAGTTGTTTTGTTTCTTTTGATAAGGAACTGGCTGATTTAGAAGGGTTTTATAGTGGGGGAGCACTTCTTGTTGGTTATGAAAATAATAATCCTGTTGCGTGCATAGCAATAAAAAAACTGGATGATGTTACCTGCGAGGCAAAAAGACTATTTATAAAACCAGAGTATCGAGGCAGAGGCTATGCAAGAGTTATGTTAAATGCTATGCTCGATAAAGCAAAAGAACTTGGGCTCAAAGAGGTTACCTTTACCACAAAGCCTTCTGTAATGCAGATAGGATATAGCCTTTATAAGAGGATGGGGTTTGAAGAAATTGGTGAAGAAAATGGAATTGTCAGCATGAGGATGGCAGTCACAAAAGCAGCTATGTAATGCAACGAGAGCGGTAGTAATCCGCTCTCGTTTTTTGGTGTAATTTAGCTTTGTCAAAAAATTCACTATTGGATTATTTTAAAATACTTTGAATAAGGAATGTCACAAATTGTGACATTCCCAAAATACTGGATTTTATTGAAATTTGTTCATAAAACAATTACTGTAAATCATGGAGGTGGGAATAATGAGTGTTGGAAGTCAAATCAAACAAAGAAGAACAGAATTAAATATGAGCCAGGAAACACTTGCAGAAAAAATAGGTGTTTCGCGCTCGGCAATTTCTAACTGGGAGATTGAAAGAAACTATCCAGATTTACAATTAATTGTATTACTATCGGATGTGTTAGGTATACCGTTAGATATCTTGCTGAAAGGAGATACGGAAGTGGTAGAAAAAATATCTACAGACACAGTTCAAAGAAAAAAGCTTAGTAGAAAATTGAAATGTGCATATGCTTGTGTAGCTGTATTGATTATTTTGTTGGGGCTGGCTTTGTGTAAAACAAGATATCTAGATATATCACGCCCTAGTCAGATTGAATCAGTGGAATTTGATGGAGACAACAAATTTTTCGTAAAAACAGATTTGCCTTTTTATAGGAGCTTAGCTGGATATTATATTGATTATACAAATAATGGGGAAACAATGAATATATCGTTATTTTCCTATCGAGATATGTCTATGACCAATTTGGAAGAAGAAACAGTATCAGCGTATTTGTATCCTAACACGAAAAAAGTTGCCATAGTTTATGATAATGAGCCGTTGATAACATATGAGCTTGATGAAATTGATGTAACAAATAAATAACATTATAAAAAGTGACCGTGCATTTTTGAGTAGCCAACTCTATATTAGAGAGCTGGCTGCTTTGTTTTGTTAAGAAATTCACTATTTGATAATCTTAAAAGTTTCTTAAATCGCCATTACGTATATCTGGCAAGGATTCCATTCATCCCATAAGGTAGGGAAAATTTCGAATTCCTTAAATCCCAGAGATAAATAAAAGTGATTTGTAGCATCATATTCGGGATATTTTCCCATTTGTACTGTTTTGACTTGAATGAAAGAGTAACCCATATTTTTTGCAGACTCTTTTGCTTTTTGGAAAAGTATTTTGCCTACACCTTTACGATGGTATTCTTTGAGCACGCCCATGACACAGACTTCAACAGTGGATTTTCCTGTTTCTTTCAGACAAATAAAACCAATAGGCATGTCATTGTCATAAGCTGCAAAAAATACCAAATCAGCACATATCTTAATATATTCTTCTCTTGATGCAGCGATTCCAAACCATTCTGGTAATGCTTCAAGAATCATTCTTGTGATTTTCTGTTTCTCACTTGGTAGTCTTACTTCATTAATTATCATTTTTCGTTTCCTTAAAATGTTGGTATATCTATTATTTTATAAAGCATAAATGCAAATAATCATCTACATTAATCTCTATGATTTCCACAGGAATAACTTCCTCATAGCACACCCACTGTAGACCCATAGAGTGAGTAAATTTTGATTTGTCTAATACGTATAAATAACCTTTTCCACCATAGTTTGGATGGCAATGTTTGAAAATCATTTTATTACCTGTTTCAGGCATCATTGTCCTTTCGGCATCATCGCTTTCAATTACATTACCTAGAGCAAAGCATATAGCCATTTCTTTACTAGAAGTAGCATAAACTGCACACTGGCATCCTTCAGAGAAACTTTCATCTAATGCCTGATGGGGCAGAAGAGTATCAACTTTTACAGGACTTCCATGGTATAAGTATTCCATCAAACACCTCTACATTTTTAATGTTTTGGTAATAATTGTACTTCATTGGAAGATAAATGACCACACATATAAGAAAAAACTCCGTGGAAAAGAATCCACGGAGATAGAATAGCTTGCTCAGTTAACTTAAAATTATATTAGATGTACATTGTAAACTTTGATAAAGTTTTGCTGTCATCAGAAGGAAGCAAATGATTTGCTATTTTTTTAAGTGATTTATGGCTTAGAAAACAAGCTACACCTGATAGTTCTGATACTTTATCAGCTTCTATTGCTTTGTCTACAATATTATCTAAAGCAGAATTTGATAAAAATGGTGCAAGAGCTTTGATGCCAGCTAATTCTTCAACATTTATTGATAATACAATCTTATCTAATGCCTCATCTGGAAGAAATGGAGCAAGCGGAACTAAATCATGCACATTTGATGTTCCAATCTTGTCGGTAAGATTAATAAGTGTTTTATCAGACAGATAAGGAGCAAGCGGAACCAAATCATTTGCATTTACTTCTATTATTTTATTCACAATATCATCAAGCATCTCATCATTTAAATAAGGAGCCAAGCCTACGATAGCATTAATGTTAAGTTCCTCATTGCTAGATGTCTTTTTTACTTCTTTATTTAATTCATCCGGGCGTAATATAGGAGCAACATCAATGAGTTCTTGCAAAT
>JAFYYE010000020.1 GCA_017557715.1 Pseudobutyrivibrio sp. | reverse complement strand
GAGTAGAAGGCATGTTAGCACCCTCAGATACAGCAAGAACGCCGTTAGCGATAAGCATCTTAGCATCTTCTTCGTTAAGCTCGTTCTGTGTAGCACATGGAAGAGCGATATCTACCTTGTACTGCCATACACCGTGCTCACCATTCTTCTTCTCGTGATACTCAGCTGATGGTCTAGCTGCTGCGTACTCAGAAAGACGAGCTCTCTTAACTTCCTTAACTTCCTTAAGAAGATCAACATCGATTCCCTCTGGATCATAAATCCAACCTGTAGAATCAGAACATGTAACTGGCTTAGCGCCAAGCTGATATGCCTTCTGGATAGCATAGGTAGCAACATTACCAGCACCTGAAACAGCTACTGTCTTGCCCTCGAATGATGTGTTCTTTGCTGACTTAAGCATTTCCTGTGTGAAGTAGCAAACGCCATAGCCTGTGGCCTCTGTACGTGCAAGAGAACCACCGTATGTCAGACCCTTACCTGTAAGAACGCCTGTAAACTCATTGCGAAGTCTCTTGTACTGGCCGTACATGTAACCAATCTCACGTCCGCCTACACCGATATCACCAGCTGGAACGTCTGTGTCGGCACCGATGTGCTTTGCAAGCTCTGTCATGAATGACTGACAGAATCTCATGATTTCCATATCTGACTTACCCTTAGGATCGAAGTCAGAACCACCTTTACCACCGCCGATAGGAAGTGTTGTAAGTGAGTTCTTGAAGATCTGCTCGAAACCTAAGAACTTGATTACTGAAAGGTTTACTGAAGGATGAAGTCTAAGACCTCCCTTGTATGGTCCAATTGCTGAATTGAACTGTACTCTATATCCACGGTTTACCTGAACCTTGCCATTATCATCAACCCAAGATACTCTAAACTGGATGATACGCTCTGGCTCAACGATACGCTCAATAACGCCAAGCTCCTCAAGCTTTGGATTAGCAGCAACTACTGGCTCTAAAGATTCAAGAACCTCTCCTACTGCCTGTAAGAATTCTTTCTGCTCTGCGTTTCTAGACTCAAGGCCGTCGTAAACACGCTGTAAATAACTACTCTTAAAATTCATTTGTTATTCTCTCCTTCCGTTTTCAGTGGTTAGACCACATAGCCCATATTACGCCATCTGACAAAATAATCAATACCGTGGCACAATCTAGAAGAAATTTTACATCTTTTAGTACTTTAAAGCAATAAATTTTTCTATATTTTTTGTGTACCTGCTTAATAACTATACCCAGGCAATATCCTTTAGTCTATTATCTAAAGATATCTTCATATTATCCGAAATAAAAAGTAGTTGATAATAATATTATTGCGTCTTGATTCGGAGAATCGGTATGGTAATTCAACATAACATGGGGGCTAGCAATGCCAGCCGTATGTATAACATAACAAATTCATCCCTTTCCAGAGAAAGTGAAAAGCTCTCAAGCGGTTATAAAATTAACCGTTCTGCTGATGACGCCGCTGGACTATCTATTTCTGAAAAGATGCGACGTCAGATTCGTGGTTTAAGACAATCTTCCAAAAACGGTGGAGACGGTATATCTCTTGCTCAAATTGCAGATGGTGCTCTTACTGAAGTTCACGATATGCTTCAAAGAGCAAATGAACTTGCTGTTCAGGCGGCAAACGGTACTCTCTCTTCTAGCGATAGAAAAAATGTTAATGCTGAAATCGAAAAATTAAAGGAAGAAATTGATGCAATTACCAGCCGCACAAAATTCAACGAAATTAAAGTATTTGATAAGAACGGCACCACTCCAAAAATCAGAAAGCTTACTGCCACGGATTCACAGTCCAGAGCTGTGGATGCGCTTGCTACCAAAATAGCTGACGAATACTATCCTAATGCTGTGGCCCAAATATTAGAAAATATTACCTCTATTGGAAATAAGATTAATGCACTGGCAGAAACTAATAAACCAGCATATAACACTGAATTGAAAATCGATTATATAGATGGCGTGAGCAATACTCTAGCTTATATGCAGGCAGGCTTCTGGAATGATGGAACCTTTGCTGAAGGCTCTTTACTTATGAAGGTTGATAAGGACGATTTCCCAGATTTGAATCTTTCCTACAGAGATCAACAAATGCTGGAGTCTACCATTGCTCACGAGGTCATGCATGGTGTAATGGATGTTGCATTTCCTAACAGAATGTATTCCAATTCTTCAACTGGCTTCCCAAAGTGGTTTAAGGAAGGTACTGCCCAGTTGACAGGTGGTGGCTATACTACGGGCTGGAACGACACACTTATGACCTATGCAAACCAACTAAGCAGCCTTGACGATACCTCTAAGGATTCTGCTATTGCAAGCTACCTACAATCCTATACAGTAGATAACAGAGAATATGGCCATGGCTATTTAGCTGCTGCTTATGCTTGCTATCTCGCCGCTTCAGGAAATGATGTATCTACTGCCACTCTCCTTAGTGGTGCTAATAAAATATTTGGTGCTTTTATCGACGATGAAACTTCAAGCTTTGATTCTATTATGGAAAATGCTATGGGTGTTTCTGTAAGCGATTTAAAAGGCGCTATTAACGGAGGTAGCACCGCTACTCTAAAATCTGGCAAAATGAGTGCAGTAGAGTTTGTTCGTCAGCTAACTTATATGAGTAAAAATGGTGCCGGTTCAATAACAGCTGGTTCTTTAGCAACTGGTGGAACTGATATCATCGGTACTTCTGCTAAGAAAAATAAGCAGCCACTTGAAATAACAAATGTTTCTACAAACTATATAGCACTAGAAGGCAATGGCAAAACAATGCCATTTTACACCAATGTTTCCATTCATATGGGCACAGATGCTGATATGAATAATAAGCAGGAAATAGCTTTATACAATATGAGCTGTGAAGCACTTACAATTTCAAAGACCAACGTTTTAACAGAGGACAAAGCTACTTCCGCTATTGATGAATTCGGAAATGCGATATTAATCGTCAGCGGCGTTCGTAGCTACTTTGGCGCTGTACAGAATCGTCTTGAACATAGCATCAAAAATCTTGATAACGTTGTCGAAAATACAGATGCTGCAGAATCTCGAATAAGAGATGCAGATATGGCCGACGAAATGGTCAAATATTCAAAAGATAAAATCTTAGCCCAGGCCGGTGAAGCAATGTTGGCCCAGGCTAATACTAGTGCTGATAATATAGTTAACTTATTAAGATAATTTTTGTATTTTACCAAGGGTAGGGATTATTCTTCCTTACCCTTGTTTAATATTGCACTTGTAAAATCTTCTCTAAGCTTTGACATAGAAGATCTGCTGCACAAGCCTACCACCTTATCATCGACAGCTACTACGCAGGAATCCCCATCATACTGATAAAGCACAACGTTTACCACAGTAGCATCCTTATCATCTAAAGTAATTGCAAAAGCTAATTCCTCTGTTCCCTTCTTGTAGCTCTCTCCTACTTCTGACAAATTAAGTGAATCAATATCAGATGTGACACTGACATAATCTACAGACTCACCATCAAGTTTATAAGTATTACCGTCATTGCCCTTAGTCTTTACATCAACAATATTTGTATCACCATCAATAGTTGAAGAAATCTGCGCTACCTTTGTCCAATCAATTGATACCACTTCATCTGGTCTCAAATCTTCGTAGCTTACCTTTACAACCTCATCATAATCGTCGGATGTTATCGTATATACGATACTTGAGCCTTCGAAATATAAATATGCCTTATCTTTGCCATCCTTATGTGCAAAGTATAATGTCTGAGTTTTAGACTCTACTGAATCACTGTCGTCAGAATCGTCAGTAGGGACCTCACCTGTAAGCTTCACAGTCAAAGTAGGTTTATCTAAACCATATTTTGATAAATCACTATCCTTTGCTTTATAAGTTTCATATTCACTCAAATCCAAATATTCAAGTGTATTAATATAACTCAAAATTTTAGACTCTGATAATGCCTTATGTCCCTCATCATCCACAGCATAATAATCATATGCATCAGTGTAGGTGAAATTGCCGTCTGGATTATATTCCATATTAAGTTCACTGTCACCTGATGCATTTATGGCTGTAATCTGTGAATAATCAAATACATCGTCCCGGTCTAAATAATCCTCGATATTACCTGAAATATCTTCAAGCAAATCCTCATCAATTAAATATACACTTCCACCATCAACACAAATATATCTCTTCTCATCAATTGTAGAGAAGGCGCCGAATGTAATTACTTCTTCACCATCATCTGTTGTGAAAGTAATTTTTCCCTCAGGATTTGAAATACCATATTGGCTATAATCCTCTACATCATCAATAATAAAGCTTGCATGTACTGATTCAAACTTTGAAAGTATATCTGCTACATAATCCTGAGATACTGGAAAATCTGTATCTCCTGTATATTTCCAAGTATCATTCACCTTTTCCACTACAGCAGTACTACCATCTTTTGTAATTGATATCTGGGAAATATCATCTGCCTTTACAGAAAAGACTTCCTCATCCACTGTGTTTATTTTATCTATATGCTGAGCTACTGCCTTCTCTGCTACGATAGCCACGACAGCCACCAGTAGAACAAGGCTAAGAATCAGCAATGTCTTTTTTCTTTTCATTTTGCGCTCCTATTCAAGACTAACTTTTCTTCTACGAACAACCTCATCAATACCATATAAAAGATAGCCAAGTGGTATTAGACCAATCATAATGAT
>JAFYYE010000185.1 GCA_017557715.1 Pseudobutyrivibrio sp. | reverse complement strand
GTATGAAAAATATTCCCTTACAGCCAGAACTTATCATAAGGTCTTAAAAGTGGCCAGAACCATTGCGGATATGGATGAATCGGAAACTATAACAAGAATTCACTTACAGGAGGCTCTTTTATATAGAGGCTTAGATAGAAAGTATTGGGAGGAAGGATAATATGAATGAAATAGTATATCAGCACTGGTTCCTTTCCAACGAAGATATTTCATACAGCAAAAAGGTGAAATTGATTGATTACTTTTATGATTCCTATAATATATTCAATGCCAGTAAATCTGAGCTTTTGAATAGCAGGATGCTGAATGAAAAAGCAGTGGATAAATTTATAGCTAACAGGGAGAAATATGAATTGTATGAGGAATATGAAAAATTTATTCATTCTCCATTTTCATTCACCACTGTAGAAAGTGCGGATTATCCCGAAAAACTTAAGAATATTTATGATGTTCCCTATGGTTTCTTTTATATTGGTAAATTACCCGATTTTAGTAAGTGCATATCAATAGTTGGTGCCAGACGTTGTAGTGCTTATGGTAAGAAGCTTTCAGCAGATTTAGGAAGGGCACTGGGTGCTGAGGGATTTACAGTCATTAGTGGTATGGCAAGAGGGGTTGATTCATACGGCCATAAGGGATGCCTTGACGCAGGTGGAACCACTGTAGCAGTTTTAGGCTGTGGTTGTGACATAATATATCCTGCTGAAAATCATTTATTATATGAAGAGATTGCAAAAAACGGCGCTGTTATTTCTGAATATCAAATGGGGACTAATCCTGTAGCCATGAACTTTCCAAGAAGAAATCGTATCGTATCAGCACTTTCTGATGTGGTTATCGTAGTGGAAGCAAGAGAGAAATCAGGCTCACTAATAACTGCAGATTTTGCGCTTGAGCAGGGAAAGGATATTTATGTTGTACCAGGAAGAATAGGTGATTCCTTGTCAGCAGGCTGCAATAAGCTTATATCTCAAGGGGCAGGAGTTATCTGGGATGTGAACCAGTTTATAAATGAACTGTCACAGTTGTATGGCGCGCCTAAAAAAATATCTAATAAACGAAGTGGTAAGTCGATAAAAATTGACTTAGAACCTGAGCTGCTTCAGGTATACAATTATTTTGATTTGTATCCGAAAAGTCTCTCGACAGTCCTTGAGGAATCAGGTCTTGATTATTTAAAATTATTATCTCAGGTGTTAGCTTTAGAGCGCATGGGACTGCTTAGTGAACCCTTCAAAAATAATTACGTGAAACAATATTAATTTATTATCAGTTTTTGTTATGTAGATATGAATGTTCTGTCAATAATTAAAGTTTTTCTTGAAAATAGAAATTTGTTGTTGTATAGTGAGTAACGTTTCAATATAATATTGGAACGAAACTAAAAAATGGAGATGGAGTTTTCTATGGCAAAAAATCTCGTTATCGTAGAGTCGCCAGCAAAGGTGCATACCATTAAAAAGTTTTTAGGAAGCAATTACGAGGTAATGGCTTCACAAGGACATGTTAGGGATATGCCAAAGTCTCAGCTGGGATTTGATCCAGAAAATGATTTTGAACCTAAATATATAACAATAAGAGGAAAGGGAGAGCTTCTTGCTGCACTTCGTAAGGAAGTGAAGAAGGCAGATAAAATTTATCTCGCAACTGATCCCGACCGTGAGGGAGAAGCTATTTCATGGCATCTTACTCACGCACTTAATTTACAGGATAAAAAGGTATATCGTATTACCTTTAATGAAATTACAAAAACTGCTGTTAAGAATTCACTTAAGAATCCTAGAGAAATCGATATGGACTTAGTTGATGCACAGCAGGCACGTCGTATGCTTGACAGAATGGTTGGATATGAGATATCACCGCTTCTTTGGGCAAAGGTAAAAAGAGGTCTTTCGGCAGGGCGTGTTCAGTCTGTTGCACTTAGAATTATTTGTGACAGAGAAAAAGAAATTGAACAGTTTATCCCTCAGGAATATTACACACTAGATGTGCTTTTAGATACAGCGAGCGCTAAAAAGCCAATCGTAGCAAAGTACTACGGAGATAAGAACGGAAAGAAGGATATCTCTGATAAGGAAAGTCTTGATAAAATTATGGCTGAGCTTAAGGGAGCAGATTTTAGTATTGCTTCTATTAAGCGTGGAACACGTGAAAAGAAGGCGCCACTTCCTTTCACCACATCTACAATGCAGCAGGAAGCATCAAAGGCTTTAAATTTCTCAATTCAGAAGACTATGAGTGTTGCTCAGCAGCTCTATGAAGGTGTTAGTGTTAAGGGACATGGTACAATCGGTCTTATTACATACCTTCGTACTGATTCAACACGTGTTTCTGATGAAGCTAAGGCAGCAGCAGAAGGATTTATTTCAGCAAACTATGGAGATAAGTATTTATCTGAGACTGCTGGAAATTCTAAGAAGAATTCTGGAAAGGTTCAGGATGCTCACGAAGCAATTCGTCCAGCAAACATTGAACTTATCCCTTCAGAAATTAAGGAAAGCCTTACAAGAGACCAGTTTAGATTGTACCAGTTGGTTTGGAAGCGCTTCGTTGCCAGTCAAATGGCAAATGCTATTTATGATACAGTTTCACTTAGCGTACAGGCTAAGAATCAAGTGTTTACAGCATCTGAATCATCAATCAACTTTGATGGTTTTATGATGATTTATACAGCTGCAGATGATGAGGAGGATTCAAAGACTCATCCACTTTCAAAGCTTACAGAGGATACAAAGCTTACCTTTAACGGCTTTGAGGAAAAGCAGCATTTTACCCAGCCATCACCTCATTTTACAGAGGCGTCATTGGTTAAGACTTTGGAGGAGCTTGGAATTGGTAGACCAAGTACATACTCGCCTACTATCACAACTCTTTTAAAGAGACACTACATTACAAAGGAAGCGAAGAACTTATTCGTTACTGAGCTTGGAGAGGTAGTTAATTCAATCATGGTTGACTCGTTCCCAATTATTGTAGACGATAAGTTCACAGCTAATCTTGAGCTTCTTTTGGATGGCGTTGAAGAGGGCACTGTTGAATGGAAGTCAGTTGTCAGAAATTTCTATCCAGATTTGGAGAAGGCAGTTAAAGTTGCCGAGGAAGAGCTGGCAAAGGTTGAAATTCACGATGAAGTTACTGATGTTATATGCGAAGAATGTGGTCGCAACATGGTAATTAAATTTGGTCCTCATGGAAAATTCTTGGCATGTCCTGGATTCCCAGAATGCCGAAATACAAAGCCATTCTTAGAGAAGATTGGAGTTCCATGTCCAAAGTGTGGCGGAGATGTTGTAATAAGAAAATCTCAAAAGGGTAGAAAATTCTTTGGCTGCGCTAATCACCCAGAGTGTGATTTCATCAGCTGGTCAAAGCCTACTACAGTTAAATGTCCAAAGTGTGGCACTTATATGGTTGAGAAGGGAAATAAGCTCGTTTGTGGTAATGACGAGTGCAGATTTGTTCAAAACCAAAATTAATTCGCGAATAGTTAAAATATTCTGAAATTTATTGCAATTTGTGCGAATCGATGCTATAATTTCAACTATTCAGAGTCGGGGATACAAGTGCTATGAGAGATTTGCATTTTGTAATATTTAGGAGGAATACTTTAAATGAGTGTACAGTTATTAGACAAGACTAGAAAGATAGGAAAGCTTCTTCATAACAACAACTCTTCAAAGGTTGTATTCAATGATATTTGTTCTGTACTAACAGAAATTCTCGATTCTTCAGTACTTGTAATTTCAAAGAAGGGAAAGGTTCTTGGTCTTTCACACCTTCCAAATACAACAGAGATTGGCGAGCTTATCGTTGATGAAGTTGGTGGATTTATTGATCCATTATTAAATGAGAGATTACTTTCAATTCTTTCAACTAAGGAAAATGTAAATCTTAAGACACTTGGTTTTGAGAAGACAGATATTGATATGTATTCAGCAATTATCGCTCCAATTGATATTGCTGGTGAGCGTCTTGGAACACTTTTTGTTTACAGATTTGATAAGCAGTACGATATTGACGATATCATCCTTACAGAGTACGGCACAACAGTAGTTGGTCTTGAAATGATGCGTTCAGTAAACGAGGAGTCTGCTGAGGAGAATCGTAAGCTTCAGGTAGTTAAGAGTGCTATTTCAACACTTTCATACTCAGAGCTTGAAGCTATTATTCACATCTTTGATGAATTAGATGGTAACGAAGGGGTGTTGGTTGCATCAAAAATTGCCGATAGAGTAGGTATAACAAGATCAGTTATCGTAAATGCTCTTCGTAAGTTTGAATCAGCAGGTGTTATTGAGTCTCGTTCATCAGGTATGAAGGGTACTTACATCAAGGTTCTTAATGATGTGGTATTTGATGAGCTTGAAGAAATTAAGAAGAATAAATAATTCATTAGTTATATATAAATGGATTGAAGTAGTAAAAGGACTTAAGGAAACTTAGGTCCTTTTTTGTTATTTAACATAATTTATACACATAATTCCATTATTATATAGATAAATGACACATAATATGGCGATACAAATAAAAAGATACTACCTATTGTGTTAAAAATTTACAATTTACACAATATAATGTAAAAAGACTTTGTTTTTTATACAATTTTCAATATAATGAAATTAATCTAGGAGGGTTATAGGTATGATTCTATCAGATGCTTTTTCTTACGTTAATGCACTTGATTGCGCTGCTGATGCCAGCTGGCGTAGACAGACACTCATATTGAATAATATTGCCAACGAAGATACTCCTGGATATAAAAGAAAAGATATTGAATTTGAAAGTGTCTTGAAAAAGGAATTGCTGGGAACCCATGAAAGGACTCTGGACAGAGCCGTTAACAAGCTTGATGATAATGGACATCATGTAGACGGCTATGAGTACATTGATTACGAAAACTATTCTTACAGGCTTGATCGAAATAACGTAGATCCTGATACAGAAAATGTCGAGCTTGCATCTGAAGTTCTTCGTTATCAATCGTACACCACAAGCATATCAAATGAATTCGAAAGATTTTCAATTGTCTGTAGTAAGTAGTTTTGAGTTTTAGGAGGTGCTTATGGGACTATTTCAACCTTTTGATATTGCAGCTACAGGACTTAGTGCTCAGCGATTCAGAATGGATATTATTGCTGAGAATATTGCGAATGTAAGTACTACTCGTACTGAAAATGGTGGTCCTTACAGGAGAAAGATTGTCACTTTTACAGAGAAGAATTATCACGCAGGCATTCCAAATTTTAGAAATGTCTTAAAGGATAAGCAGATGCATTATTATGGTAATGGCGTAAAGGTAAGCAAGGTTTCTGAAGACACTGAAACTGATTTTATTATGGAATATGATCCATCTCACCCAGACGCAGATGAAAACGGCTATGTAAGATATCCAAACGTCAACACAGTTACTGAGATGACAAACCTTATTGATGCCAGCCGTTCTTACGAGGCAAATGTAACCGCCTTTAATGCTATTAAATCTATGGCTAGTGCTGGTATTCAAATAGGTCAGAGATAATAAAGGATAACGGGGGATTAGTATGGATATTAGTGCTCTTGAAAGCTTGTATGGTGCAACACCTGTTAAAAACACTGAGGTAAAAAAGGTTGATGCCACAACTGGATTTCAAAGTATGTTGGATTCAGTCATGAGCCTCTTGGAGGATACCAACCAATTACAGAAGAACGTAAACAGGGAACAGATTGCATTACAATTAGGGGAGACGGATAACACTCACGATTTGATGATTGCAGAAAAGAAGGCGAACACTGCATTGCAATACACTGTAGCTGTCCGCGATCGAATACTTGAAGCTTATCAGCAGATTATGCAGATGCAAGTATAGCATGCTTTTTATAACAGCTTGTCTGTTATTAAAAAGTATGCTCAAGAAGTGCCCGTTCGCGAAGCGAATCATAATGGCACTTTTTCCTTAGCCGAGTAGGTGCGTAGCGCTGGGAGATAAAATATATATAGGGGGGAGAGAGTTATATGCCAGAACAAATTCAAGCAATCTTAAATAGAATTCTTGAATGGTGGAGAAAGTTTACTAAGCGACAGCAGGTTTTGATTATTTCAATCACTGCTGTTGTTATTGTGTCTTTTGCTATTTTGGCGTTTATAATGACTAGACCAACGATGGTGCAGTTGACCGCCTGTGATGATGGCAAGCAGGCTGCAGCCGTTAAAGAACTTCTAGAATCGGAAAAGATTCCTTATGAAACTTCAGAAGATGGTTTCACCTATTATATTAATGAGAAGGACTTGAGCCGCGCGAACGTTCTTCTTGGTTCCAATGAAATCCCATCTTCAGGTTATACAATTGATAATGTTATCGATGGTAGCTTTTCTACCACAGAAGCTGATAAGCAAAAAAGATATAAAATTCTTTTGCAGGAGATGTTTGCAAAAGATATAGAATCTTTTGAGATGGTAGAAAAAGCAAGAGTTACCCTTAATATTCCAGAAGACGATGGAACCCTTATTGCTAGAAATCAGCCAGGCTGGTCGTCTGTAATTCTTACACTTTCATCACCAATTTCAGATGAAACGGTAGAGGGTATCGCAAAGCTTCTTGCTACAAATCTTGCTAATGAAACTACTGATAATATTACTATTATGGATACAGATGGAAACCTGTTGTATCCAAACGCCCAGTCAGGTACAGCAGCTGGTTCTGCATCTGCTAATCAGGACGCAAGGGATAAAGCTAGGGCAGAAATTGTTAAGCGTGTTCAGACAGTATTGGAGGGAACAAATCTCTACGATGCAGTTTCTGTAGGCGTTAATCTTTCCATGAATTTTGATGAGAATAG
>JAFYYE010000184.1 GCA_017557715.1 Pseudobutyrivibrio sp. | reverse complement strand
TTGAATCCTGGCTACGCTGAATATTCTTTGTAGGTGCCCATGCAATTGTGTTAGTCATTGGATAATCATATGCATGGAAAGCTAATCTCCAATCGATATTTCCTTGGCTTCTGATAGCATTGTTAAACTGTGTTAAGAACTGCTTTGAGCCGTGAACCTTCTTCTCGTTTAATGCCCAGTGCTGATCTGTACAAACATAAACATTAGCATTTGCATTCTCAGACTTGATAGCATTGTAAAGCACACGGAAAGCATTTGCATATTCCTGTGCGTAAAGTGGAAGGTTACCACCGCAATTCATGTAGTTCCACTCATACCAAGCATTAACCTCGTTACCAATGATGAAGTTATCTACCTTGGCATTCATACCAAAGTATGAGTAGCTGCTCCAACGGCTTGCAACGAATGAACCGCAAGCTGCAAGTAATTCGATACCCTCTGTAGTTGTAGCATTTAAACCATAGTATGTATGAGCACCAAGACCATCAAGAGCGTATGGGCTGATAAAGTTCTGGCCTGCAGCCTGGTCAACTAAAAGAATCATTGATACCTGCACGCCCTGTGAATTAAGACGTCCAAGGTAATTATCAAATGAAGCAATATAACGTGTGTTGAAATTATATGTCTTGCCATTATAAACGTAAGGAACGCCCTGTCCATCTGAAATCTTTGAAAGTGGAAGTGAAACAGTTGCCTGCTTTACTCCTAAATCAGCAAGTGTACGCATTCCTAAATTATCTGTACTAGCATCAGTAAGAATACCCTTCTTACCATTATCCATACGAGCGGCTGTACGAGTAGCGCAAGCCTCTGGATTTGTAATATAGCTGCTGTTTGAAGCAACTGTAAGCACTCCACCCTTCATTACACAAACAGTAAACTTCTTGAAAAGAACTGAATCTGCTGAATTCTTGTTAAGTGGGAATACAAAAGTAGCTGCTGCAGAAACTGGCTGCTGAGCTACATCAACACCTGTGTTTCCTGCCTGATTTGGGTCAGAAGCAATAAGGTGATAAAGTCCATCCTCAGATGATGACTGTCCTGATGTTGCTACTGTAACATTAGCTCCATCAATAAGGGCCCCTCCAACAACAACGCCAGCTGCTGTTGCAGCCTTTGCTGACTTTGCTGCCTCAGCTGTAATAGTTGGAGCTCCAGCAAACGCTGTAATGAGAAGTGTAATCGCAAGCATAAAGCTGGCAATCTTGTTGAAAAATTTCATAAATAATAATCCTTCCTAATTCTTGTAAAACTTCTATATCATAAATCTACTCATGGACGTAGTATCCATGAGTAGATTTTATTGATTGATGTAATATTTTTACTATTCTATTATCTAGGTGTGATAAGTGTTGTAAGATCCACACCTGCTGCTGCACTAGCCTGAGCGATGATATCTGGGCTACCTGCATTCTGATAGAAGCTGAATCCCATCTTGTGTGAACCATCCATGTTGCACATACCATAAGAAAGTCCCTGTGCTAACTCTTCTGGATGATCTACCTCACGAGTTACAACCAAACCATCAATATACTGGTTGTTCTCAGCTACAAGGTATGCATATACAAGTGATGCTGCCTGAAGCTGCTCGCCCTCATGACTTACGTATCCAACCTCTGACATCTTTACTGTTCTAACTGCACCTGTTGATGAAAGCATATCAGGTGTAGCTAAGAAATCTGTTAATACATCAACATTTGCTACTGTAACGTATGGTGTATTCTGATTGTGAGCAACATTCTTTGATAACTCCCAAGCTCTAGGAGCATAAAGTGGAGCATTGTATGGATGGATTGCTACTCTCCAGTCAACGTTTCCTTCGCCCTTGATAATTGAGTTAAGCTTTGTAAGGAATTCCTTACCTGAAATATAGTAAGAAGCCTCTGCTCTAGCCCACTGATGATCGATACATGTGTAAACATTTGCATTTGCATTCTCAGACTTGATACCGTTGTACATAATACGGAATGCCTTAGCATATTCCTGCATGAATGCATCGTTTGAACCACAGTTCATATAGTTCCATAACCACCAAGCGTTAACCTCATTACCAATGATGAAGTTATCTACCTGACCATGACCTGTACCTGCATAATGCTTTGCTAAAAAAGCTGCTGCATCCTGAAGTGCCTTCGCACCATCAGCATTGCTTGCATTTAAACCATAGTAATTATGAGCACCAATTCCATCATAAGAATATGGATTTAAGTAATTTAAAGGAGCATTAACATCACCTAAAATAATAACGTTAACCTGCATACCAAGCTTATTGTATTTCATAACTGAATAATCATATCCAGCTAAGTTTCCAAGCTTTGAAAGAGGAATGTTAAGGTTTACCTGCTTTGCGCCAAGTGTTGCTGGCTGATTAAGATCTGCAACAGACTTGAGAAGTTCAGGAAGAACACCCTTCTTTCCATTATCCATACGAGCTGGCTTTAATGTAGCGCAAGCCTCTGGATTTGTTATATACATGCTATTTGAAACTGGCTTAAGAGCTCCGCCTGACATAACGCATACTGTAAACTTCTTATATAACATAGAATTTCCAGTACCCTTAGCAAGTGGAATTGTAAATGTATCTGCACCTGAAATAGCAACCTGTGCCACGTCAGCACCCTGTGGAGCTACCTCATAAACCTCTGATGCAACAAGATGATACATTCCATCATCAGATGCTACTGTTCCCTGGGAAGTAACAACAACGTTTCCACCCTGAATTAATGCGCTTGCAACTACAACACTTGGTGCTGCTGCAGCTGTTGTTGTAGCCTTTGCTGTCTTAGCAGCCTTTGCCTCTGCTTTAATACTTGTAGAACCTACGACTGAAATAACTACAAGTGCGAGTGCGAGAGTCATACCAGCAATTCTTCTAACTAATTTCATAAATATCAATACTCCTTTCACCATACGTGTAAAAAGCATCCCCATAGATGGGGAGTGTAAACACTATAATATAAAATTATAAAAAATATGTGAAAATTAATTGCGAGTCAAAATATAACACAAAAGTTTCACATTTGCATAGCCCCTTTTTTCAATTTGCTGTGAAATGTTTGTGAATCGATAAAAAAAATAATGTATTTGCCTCAGATTTTATGGTTAGGAGAAAAAATAAGGCCCAAGGATAATTATCCCTGAGCCCAATAATCGTTATATTAAATTTATTTTATGCTTTAGCCTTGGCAATCTCATCCTCAAGCCATGCAATAACATCATCTAAGCCTTCGCCAGTCTTTCCACTAACAAAGAAAATCTTTGCATTAGGATTGAGCTTAAGAATTCTTTCAGTAACCTTTTCTTTACTAAAATCAAAATAATCAAGTGTATCTATCTTATTAATAAGAACTACATCACTGATTTCAAACATCAAAGGATACTTAAGTGGTTTGTCATCTCCCTCTGGAACAGAAAGCAACATGACATTTTTATTTGCTCCTACATCGAACTCGGCAGGACAAACGAGATTACCAATATTTTCTAATATAAGTAAATCAAAATCCTTTGTGTCATACTCCATAAGAGCACGGCTGGTCATGTCCGCATCAATATGGCAAAGACCCATATTATGAATCTGGATAGACTGAACACCTGTGGCATCTGCTACACGCTGAGCATCAATGCTTGTCTCGATATCTACATCCATCTCGCCAATCTTATACTTATCTTTCATCCTATTAATTATAGAAGAAAGTGTAGTAGTCTTTCCTGAACCTGGGCCAGACATTACATTAATGAAGAATGTGCCCTGGTCTTTCATTTGCGCACGGATAGCGGCTGCCGCAGCGTCGTTCTCCGCAAAAACGCTTTCGCCTATTTCAATTACTTTAACTTCACCCATATCTATACTCCTTATCTATACTACATTATATCCTACGCCTGTTACACTCTCAAGCCTTCTCAAAATGCCGCATGTTACACTATCAAGCCTTCTCAAAATGCCGCATGTTACACTAACAAATTTACTATTACTACGCTCAACGTAACATGTTTCGCTTTAGTAATAGTAAAACTTTGTTAGTTACATGCTAGTTTATGAAAACTGCCTGAAATTAAAATACGTTTATACGAATGTATTAAAAAAGCCAGCGGTTAAACGCTGGCTGTTACTTTCGGGGAGTGCGACCAAAGTTGCCCTTGGTCGCTGAGTTATGAAAAATTTGGTATTAGCTTTTCGCTAGTACGTTAAGTACTATAACATGCCTACAACGTTTCCGCAAGTATTTTTTTCATAATTTTTTCACAAAATTGTATTTTTCTTGTATTTTAAGTTAGACGTATCTAGCCTAATACACAGGGTGTGTATAAACGTATAAAAAACAGCAATATTAAGCTTTGCAACCAGTTAGACAAAACATCAAATCTGGTGTGTAAAATTCATCGATTTCTTTATATATGAGGCGCCCGAAAACGTTATCGTAAGTAACATTTTCGTAACCGATTTGTAACAATATCTCCTTATCCCACTGTGGTCTATCTAATGTACTGATAGTGAGCATGTGATAAATATCGTGACACTCATCCTTTAATTCATCGCTGATATTGCTATGAGCTTTATTTTCTGGGCTCTTAAGATTGTGTGCGCCCTTAGCATACTCTGCATCAAAATTAATGAGCACTCCGCCCTTTTTCAATACACGGTTCCACTCTTTATATGCTTCGATTGGATGTGGCAAAGTCCATGTAAGATTGCGGCTGATAACTACATCAAAGCTTTCATCTTCAAAAGCAAGTGCCTCAGCATCGCCAGTCATAACCTTTACCTTATCCGCATCAATGCCGTAAAGCTTTATCATCTCTGTGGCTCTTGAAATCATCTCCTCTGTAAGGTCTATACCAGTGACTCTGTGTCCACGTCTTCCAAGAAGAACCTCGAAGAAACCTGCGCCGCAGCCCACATCCAATATTTTAAGCTCCTTGCCATCTGGCAAAAGCTTTTCAATTTCATTAATCCAACGTTCAGCCTTATTGCTTTCTATTTCATCATGGCGAAGATCAAAAAAGCTATCTGCACGCTTTGTCCAATAGTTTTCTACTTTTTCTTTGATATTGCTCGCTTCATCCTCGAAAGCAATATGATGTAATTCACCCATTATTAATTATTCCTAACTAACTCCAATAACTGGAGAATTTATTTATACTTTACCCTTTTATTACTTTCACCATGAATAATGGTGTTGATTTATAATTAACTAATTCCTTTTGAGAATATAAGTATTGCCCTACGTTCTCTTTTATAGAAATCTGTCCGGCATCCAGCCCAGTAAGAAACTCCAAATCCCACTGCGGACGCAGCTTATCAGTGAGAGGCATGGCCCCTGCGATTACTTCCATTTTGTCGAAATTATCTCCAATGTTGTAATCACCATAGCCTTCTTCAGCTACATGCTGTCTGTCAGCATCGTAAGCGGCCTTTTTATCTTCATCAACAAGATATCTGTACCAATTGGCATCAAATACAAGCATTAATCCCTGGGGCTTCAAAGCTCTAATCCACTCCTGATATGCCTTATCTGGAGATGGAAGATTCCAGGTGAGATTTCTGGAAATCACCACATCAAATGAATCCTCATCAAATGGCAATGCCATAGCATCACCCTGCACAAACTGAATCTCCTTAGCTAATTCACCAGCATTCTCCTTTGCCTCTTCAAGCATTGTCTCAGCAAAATCAAATGCCGTAACCTGATATCCAGCCTCTGCCAAAATAATAGAAATGAAACCAGGCCCTGCGCCTATATCGATGATTCGAATATCTGAAGGCGCCCTGTCAGGAAATGCTGCCCCTATCTCCTCAGTCAAAAAAGACGTCCAATTATTTCTTTGGACGCCTAATAATTCTTCTTTATTAACTTCCGAATAGCCTGCAGCTCTCTTGAGCCAATAGGCCTTATTTTCTTTTGTTAAATCCGCGTTCATACTGCCCTAGTATACCATATAGTCCTTTTCATCCCAACCACAGTTAAAGAATAGAGTCCACTAAAACTTTTGTATATTCAGCCTTTGGATTATTTATTATCCTGTCAGGCTCACCTTCCTCTACGACTTCTCCGTCATAGAGAACCAATACTCTGTCACAAAAGCTTTGTACTAAAGCCAGGTTGTGGCAAATGAAAATTATGCTTAAATCTTCAGATTTTCTAAGTTCATCAAGAAGTTCTATAATCTGCTTTTGAACAGTAACATCCAATGCGCTGGTGGCCTCATCGCAAACCAAAATCTTTGGCTTTACCGCAAGGGCTCTGGCAATTGCCGCACGCTGACACTGTCCTACGCTCACCTGATGTGGGTACTTTCGAGCAATGCTTGGCTCAAGCCCCACCTTTTCCAAAAGCTCTGCAACTACTGTTGCAGTTGCAGCCGGTGAATAACCACGATTTCGTAACCCTTCACCGATTCCATACCCAATAGTTTTTCTTGGGTTAAAGGATTCTGCTGGATTTTGGAATACCATCTGAATCTGACTGTAGAACTCCAATGCTTTTTTCTGAGACAATAATCTTTCCGCATTATCGTATATACGAACTTCACCATCGGATGGTTTAAGCAAACCTGTAATAAGTTTTGCCACCGTACTTTTTCCACTTCCAGATTCACCTACTATCCCTAATGTCTCCCCACGCTTCAAACAAAAGGAAACATTCTTTACAGCAAGTGTGTCAGACTTTCCACGGCTTTTGAAGTTTTTACTTAGATTATTAACAATAATAATATCATCCATGTCTATATCTCCTAGCCCCTCTTAAGCCTTGGAACAGCTGAAAGTAAAAGCTTAGTGTAATCATTCTGTGGATTACTCAGAATTTCCTTTGCCGGACCATATTCCATCATACGGCCCTCTTTTAAAACTAACATAGTATCCGCCATTGCTGATGCCACACTGATATCGTGAGTAACTATGATGATAGCTGTGCCAAACAATTCTCTTAGCTTAAGCATCTCTTCTACCACCTGTTTTTGAACTGCAACATCAAGTGCACTGGTAGGTTCATCCGCCAATAAAACCGATGGATTCAAAAGCATGGAGATAGCTATCCCTGCACGCTGATTCATTCCTCCTGAAAGCTCAAAAGGATAACTATTCCATAGCTTTTCTCCATCTTTAAAACCAAGCTTTTCAAAAAGCTCTAATGATTTTTTCTTTGCATCAGCCTTATCCACTTTTCCATGAGCGGACATACTTTCAATAATTTGACTTCCAATAGTTCGGATTGGGCAAAGTGAACTCTTGGCATCCTGAAAAATCATGCCAATTTCAGCGCCTCGTATATTACGCATTTCCTTTTCTGAAATGCCACGTAAGCTTTTGCCTTTGTAATTAATGCTTCCACCTGTTACACGTCCATTATCGTTTAATAGACCTGTAATAGAGCGTATAAGGGTACTCTTGCCACTGCCAGATTCTCCAACAAGGGCAAGGATTTCCCCTGGCTGCAAAGAGAAGCTTATGTCGGAAACAACCGGACGCTTATCGAATGAAATTTGTACATTATCAAAATCTAATATGGAAGCCAATTATTATCACCTTAGTTAATATCTAAATCTGCTGTGAACTCGTAGTAATCACTTGGATGTGCTACAAGTCCTGTTACGTTTGCCTTTGTAATCATGCTCATGCGAAGGAATGAGCAGAAGATAAATGCATTGTCATCAAGAATCTGCTGCTGCATCTTTACTGCGATATCGCCTCTTGCACCTGCATCGAATGTAGCATTCATCTCATCTGCAAGTGCCTGAATCTCATCACTGTGATATCCACCACGGTTCTTTGATGAATCATCTAAGCAGTGAGTTGTGAAGAAGTACATTGGATCGCCAATTCCGCAAGTAACGAATGCTGCTGCATATACATCCCATGTATCCTTCTCAGCTACGATTGTTCCGTGATCTGCAGTTACATTAAGCTGAATGTCAAAACCGATATCCTTAAGAGTTGCCTGGGCACTCTCTGCAAGAAGTGGAAGTTCCTGACGGCTTGGATAACTAATCCATCTGATTGTAAGAGTCTGGCCGTCCTTCTCACGGATTCCATCTCCATCTGTATCTACCCAGCCTGCCTCTTCAAGAAGAGTCTTTGCCTTCTCTGGGTCATAGCTTTCTGTAGTAACAACATCTCCTCCAAATGAGAAGTTATCTGGGAACGCACCTACGCCAACATAGCCGTAGCCATTTAATAACGTATTTACGAATCCCTCTTTATCAATACCCATTGCAAGTGCCTTGCGAACTACATCATCCTTGATTACAGGTGAGTTGTAATTCATCTGGCAGAAGAACGCACGGCTTGTAGGTGTGCCTGTAAATGTATACTCATCATTTTCAAATAATGGATAGTTTGCATAAGCCATACCATAAGCGGCATCAATATCGCCATTCTGAAGTGCAAGTGCAAGTGTATCACCATCAGAAATTGTGATAACCTTTGCCTCATCAATCTTTACTTCACCATTCCAGTAATTCTCATTCTTTACAAGATTAAGATGGTCACTTGTAACAAGCTCAGTACATACAAATGGACCTGTACCAACAACGATACCATCTGCATTTCCCTCTTCTACATCAATGACGCAACCATATGGGTCGCAAAGATAATTCATAAGTGTTGGCTTAGGTGTCTGAGTCTTAATTGTAAGAGTCTGTCCATCAGCCTCAATTGTGTCGATTGCAAGGTCACCTGCAGCTCTTTCGTGAACAGCTACAAGGTCCTCGATACAAGCCTTAACTGCTGCTGCATCTACTGCCTTGCCATTTGAGAATGTAACACCATCTTTAATTACAATTTTCCATGTAAGTTCATCTACATTTTCAAAACTCTCAGCAACCCAAGGTTCCAGCTCCATGTTGTCATTAAACTTAAAAAGTGTCTCGCCAATGCCGTAACGAATGCACGCCCATCCACAATATGTATCGTGTGGGTCTATGTTTGCCTCCTCGTTTTCTGCATTGAAGGTTGTATCACCAAATGTAAATGTCTTCTTTGCATCTGATGAAACCTCTGACTGACTAGTTGCTGTTTCTGACTTTGCACCACAGCCTGTAAAAGTGGCCATTGTAAGAGCCATAGCCATAACAAATGCAACTGACTTCTTCAATCCTTTCATATTATCTATACTCCTTTCTCTATACGGTGCGGCTACTTAGGATCAAGACAATCCCTAACCGTATCACCCAACAAATTAAAAATTACCACCGAAATAAAAATCGCAAATCCCGGTGAAAGTACCACCCATGGATAGGTCTGAAGCATGCTTCGACCATTGCTCATCATGCTGCCCCACTCTGCTATTGGTGGCTGTGCCCCAAGACCTAAAAATGAAAGGCCTGCAAGCTCCATCATCATTGTTCCAATATCCAACATTGATGTAACCAAAATTGGACCAAGTATATTTGGCAAAATATGGCGAAGGATAATCTGTACTGGTGTGTCGCCTGCCAACTTTGCCGCCTGAATAAAGGACAGTGCCTTTACTGATAATGTCTGACTTCGTGCTACTCGCGAATATTTTGGCCAGCTAATAACAGCAAGTGCAATTACAGCGTTAATGATGCCGCCACCAAGAAGAGCTGCTACTGCAAGGGCAAATACAAGCCCTGGAAAAGCCAAAAAGAAATCTGATATTCGCATCACTATTGAATCTAATTTGCCACCGAAATAGCCGCATATAACGCCAACAATGGTGCCAAATATTGTGATAATAGCTACAAGTGCCAATGTAGATAGAATACTAGCTCTGGCTCCGATTATAATTCTGGAAAACATATCTCTGCCGTAGGCATCGGTTCCCATAAGATGCTCAACGCTTGGTGCATTATAGCTAAGTGCCAAATCCTGAGCATATGGATCAAATGGACATAAATGCTCCGCAAATATAGCTACAAGAATCAGAGCAAATGCTAATATCGTATATACGATAAGTTTCTTATTCATCTCTAGCATCCTCCAATCTGATTCTTGGGTCTAACAATCGATAAGACAAATCTGTAATCAGATTAACTGTCACATAAATAATAGCCATCCACATTACATATGCCTGTATGATTGGATAATCACGCATATTAATTGCATCAACTGCCATTTTGCCTACTCCATCCCACATGAAGATGGACTCAACAATTGCTGTTCCTCCGAGAAGACTTCCTATTGAGAGGGCTAAAAGAGTAATTATGGTAACAAGTGATTCTCTCATTACGCTCTTCCAAAGGATTACTGAAAACTTCACGCCTCTAGATTTTGCGCCCATAATATAGTCTTTGCTAAGCTCATCAAGAACTGTAGCTCTTACCTGTCGTAAATATTTTGCACTCATTGCAATAGCCAAAGTGAATGTAGGCATCGCTACACTTGTTATGCTCATATCTTTTGAAATAATAGGGAACAGACCAAGTCTTATTCCAAGTAGATACATCAGCACCAATGAAACGAAAAAGTTTGGCATACTATTGCCAATAAAGCTGATGAATCTAATTAAATAATCCCAAAATTTATTTTTGTATACTGCTGAAATTATGCCTAAAGGGATTGAGATTACGATTGTAAGTAAGATAGATGTAACTGTGAGAAATAGTGTTGCTGGAAGCTTTGAAATAAATGTTTCAAAAACATCCTTTCCAGACACATAGCTAACGCCCATGTCACCGTGAAGGAGATTTCCAAGCCACACACAATATTGAACTAAAAATGGTTTATCCAATCCCAATTCTGCCTTTGCCGCTTCAAGCTGCGCTTCAGATACTACCTGTCCAGTGTTGAGCATCTTCTGCTCCACAACATCAGAACCAGCCAGTCGCATCATTGCAAATGACAAAAATGTGATTGCAATAAGAATTGGAATTAATTGTATAATACGCTTAATACTATATTTCAAAAAAGAATACCTCTGAATATCTAAAACTTCACCACGTGATTCTTAAGTGTACAATCCAAATGTGTCTTTTTCAATAAAAATCCATGCCCATATTTATTCATAAAAAGAATAATGGTATTCCATGAAGGAATACCATTATCTAAAAGGGGTTTAGTATTTGTATTTTACGAATTTACGAAAAGAGTCTTTTGAAAAATTCTGCAATTGCCTTGAAGAAGTTTACGATTGCTACCCAGAAACCTGTTGCCTCTTCCACTGGCTCTTCTTCAGTTTCTTCTACCTCTTCAGTAGCTTCCTCTGTTGTAGCTGAAGTAGTTTCATCTTTAAGTTCTGTTTCTGCTACTACTTCCTCTTCTTCCTCCTCAACTACTTCGTCTTCTGAAGCTTCTGCAGTCTTAGAGTTATCTGTTGTAGCCTTCCTAGCTGTCTTCTTTGTTGTATCGCTAGCAGGCTGATTAGCGCTTGTGTTTCCAGCAGCTGGCACCTGGGCATCTGCTATAGCTACCTGTGGTGCTGGGGACTGTGGTGCTGGGGACTGTGCTGCTGTAGCACTTGATGATGAAGTTGTTGTACTGCTTGAAGCAGAACTTGTTGTTCCTGTGCTACTTCCTGAGCCTGAGCCTGAAGTTGAACTTGATCCTGAACCTGAACTTGTATTTCCACCATCACTTCCTGATGCAGGAGCTGGTGCTGGTGCAGGCGCTGGAGTCGAAGGCTCATCTTCGCTTTCTTCTACAAGCATAATATCATCAATATATACATCATGCTTTTCTGAAATTCTGATTCCATCAACAGAACCCATTGTGATATTAAATCTTGTGTTAGGGTCTGTTTCATTCTCCATTGTGAATGTGTGAGTAAATGTCTGCCACTCTGGTCCAATCTCTACAGAACCTGTACCACTATAGTTTGTCCAAGCACCCTCAAACTCTTGAAGAGAATACTTGATGATTCTATTAATAGAAGATTTTGCTCTAAATGATACTGTGTATGTCTTGCCCTTTTCAAGATTTACTCCATCCTGATTGAGCTGAATATACCAGCAATTGTCATCTGTATCAGCAACTGTATCCTCGATTGTCATAGCGAATGTGTCATCATTTCCATTCATGTTGTCGATAACATAATTCGCATTTACGGAATCGTAGATGTAAGGGCTAAAGCCTGCAATTCCTGCATTGAATGAACCATTCTTGATAAGTGCTGCTTCTGTGAAGAATACATTATCAAGATAATATGTACCTGGCTTTGTAAAACGAAGTTCTACATTTGAATCCTTACGAGCTAAGTTCTTTTCTACAACAACCTTCTTTGCAAAATGCTTTGATGTACCTGTAAGCTCTGGTGTTACCTCATGTCCTGCTGCAACTACTGTAATTCCATCTGTAGCGCCATCCTCTGTATAAGCATCGAAGCTAATCTCATACTGACCAGCAGAAATTGGAGAAAGCTCACCCTGGCTAATTACGATAGGCTTGCTAGCTGATGTGCTCTTTGGCGCAACCACCTTAAGCATACGAGAATTCTTTTTATTTGTAACTGATACTACATCTTTATCCTTGTCATCAATATCCCAGTATCCAAGTCTGCCTTCGCCCTGGTCGAAACCACCGTTGTAGATGTAATTGCCATCTGAGCGAATTTCCTTTGCATCCTCTTCCTCTACTGCTTCGCCTGACTTGTGAACAAGCTTAACATTTGAGATAGTAACTGCTGCAGTTGATTTCTGCTTACCAAGGTTAAACTCAAGTGATGTGTTAGGATCTGTCTTATCATTCATTGTGAATGCGTACTTGTAAGACTCCTTCTCAGTTCCAACCTTTACAGATGTATCCTGCATGTAACGTGTCCATCCTCTGTCTGGACCTTCAACATCTACGATTATTTCTCTTTCCTCATCTGCTACTGCATCAAAGGTAAGCTCGTACTCCCACCCCTTATACATTGGGATACCTACTTGCTTAAGCTGCACGCTGTGATTCTGTGAACCAACTGCAGATGGAGTAATCTTGATTTCATTATCTTTTACTTCATATGTAGATTCCTTTGCATCACTTTCAAGGTGAAGAACCCAGTTGTCCTTATCTGCATCCTCTGCGCCATCAAAAGCGATATCCTTTGAGAAATCTCCATTGATTACAAAGTTGCCATCCTCATCAGCCTCTCTATATGTTACTGGCTCTTTTTCTGGACGCTTGCACTTTGCTTCTTCCTCTTCGTACTCTTCAGCTGATTTCTGATATACACGAACATAATCAACGTCATAGCTGTCATCGTTCATATGCTCATATGTGCTGTCGTCTGGATTTCCTACCCAGCTACCACCTACCGCAAGGTTTAAGATAACGTAGAAATCCTGATCGAATGGGGCTGGATATGTGAGCTGGCTTGCATCATCTGCTCCTGTGTACCAATCGCTTGTTGTGTAAACCTGCTCATCATCCACATACCATGTAATCTTTCCTGGCTCCCAATCCATTCTGAATACATGATATTCACTAGCAAAATCATTCTCCCTCAATGTCTTGCTGCCCTGATTCTCCTTATGACCACTTCCCGCACTGTAGCCATAATGAATTGTATGATAAGACTTTGATGTGTCCTGGCCCATTACTTCCATAATGTCGATTTCTCCACATTTTGGCCACTGACCATAAAGTCCTTCATCTGTTGCCATGAGCCAGAATGCTGGTAAGTATCCCTTTCCTGTAGGAACCTTTGCTCTGGCCTCGAATCTACCATATGTAAAATCGTGCTTATTCTGTGTTGTGATACGTCCTGAAGTGATTTCTCTCTTTGATGATGAAGATGAACCACCTGTGCTACCTGCTATAGCAGAACCTTCAATTGTAGCCTTTGTTCCGCCGTACCAAGCCCATCCATTATCTGGATCAAGAACGCTTACCTCGATACCTCTGTCAGCTGATGCTACTGCATCTACAGAGAATTTATAGTGATGACCATTCTGAAGCTTTAAGCCTGACTGCTGAAGCTGAATGTGCCAATTTTCACTTCCTGAATTTTCAATGTTGATTACAGCCTTGCCATCCTCAAATGAGCATGAGCCCTTTCCTGGATCATTGAAACCACAGTTCCAACCACCATTCTCAAAATTTCTATCTGAAAGAAGCTGGCTATCATCTTCTGTATCCACAAGAGAAACATTTGAAAGCTTTACAGTTGCCTGAGCCTCTCCTGCGTCACCAAGATCTCCAATCTTACCAAAATTTAACTGAACAGCAATAGTGTCTGAATCCTCTGCATTAAAATCAAAATCAAACGAAACATTTGTTATTTTCTCCTCTACAGTTTCTTCTTCCTTATCCTCTGTTTGCCCCTCTTCTGTCTCTGCAACATGTGGCTTCAGTGACAGCTTGCCATCTTTTACTTCGATATTTCCTTCGTTAAGTGCTGTGTATCTCTGAAGCTCTGAATTTACCCAGCCTGGCTCGTGCTGCTCCACGTTCCAAT
>JAFYYE010000183.1 GCA_017557715.1 Pseudobutyrivibrio sp. | reverse complement strand
TGCTTCAAATTTTCATTTGCAAGCCTAAGCTGTTCAAGTGCTCGTTTCAAGGTGGTGGACATTTCATTTACATGCTCACCCAAATCATCCATTTCGTTGTACATTCTTTGAGAATGATATGTTGCATCAAAATCAAAATTTGAAATACGCTTTGTAATATTTATAAGCTTAAATAATGGCTTCGTGAATTTGGCGATAAAATACCTACCAATTAAAACACTGATAAAGGAATCGAGTAACACCATCATTAAGAAAAATCTATTAGTAATGGATGCTATCTTTTCCAAAGACGCAGCTGTAGCTTTTATAAAAGCGAAATTTCCATCTGGCAATATACCAACAAGAACTAGATAAGTATCATTGGTTTCTGGAAATTTCTGTTTATACATTTTATAGTTATCAGTAGATTTAATTAGTTGATTTCCTGCATCATTTGATAGCAGTGTGTAATTAAGTTGATTGAGTAATATATCTGAATCAACAGAAGAAGTTATAAGAGATTGACCATCCGCGCCTGTTATGAGTCCAGACACGGAATAACTTTCAAATAGAGAAAGGTTATCTAACTGATAATCCTCTCCGTAGAGAGTGCCATCTTCACATTTTTCAGACATGATACCAAACAACTCTTTCATGTCTTTTCTTTTTTCATAAATATAATAATCGCCTAAAAAGCAGGATGTTAGGATGCTAACCACTATAAGTGATACAAAAACTATAACACCTAACAAACCTACAATTTGGCGATTAATTTTACTAGGCCTTTGCGTCGACTTCAAATTTATACCCCATGCCCCAAATAGTCTTGATGTAATTACCCTTGTCGTCTAACTTGCTACGAAGCTTTTTAACGTGAGTATCGATAGTTCTCGCATCACCAAAGTAATCGTAGTCCCATACATGATTAAGGATTTTCTCTCTAGAAAGTGCTATTCCTTCATTGTTGATGAAATAATACAACAACTCAAATTCCTTAACCGAAAGTTCTACTGGGTTACCATCATTTGTTGCAACATGGGCATCCACATCTAACTGAATACCACCGGCCTCAACAACTTTTTTGCCAAGAGAATCATCTGTGCTTCTTCGAAGAACAGCATTAACTCTTGCCATGAGAATCTTTGGAGAGAATGGCTTGTTGATGTACTCGTCAGCCCCAAGCTCAAATCCATTGAGGACATCATTCTCTTCACCTTTAGCAGTAAGCATAAGAACTGGGATAGATGATGTTTCTCTAATTTCCTTCAATACAGCGAAACCATCAACCTTTGGCATCATGACATCTAAAATGATAAGCGAAATATCACTATCCATATAGAACATATCAAGAGCCTGTTCACCGTTTTCAGCTTCTACTACTTCATAATCCTCTCTTACCAAATAATCCCTGATAAGTTTCCTCATTCGGCTTTCGTCATCAGCCACAAGAATTTTGTTTTTCGACATAACACCAACCCCATCCTTGAAATAGTTTTTAGTTACCTTCTTCTATATCACCGACGTCAAACTCCCTGGCATTCAATTCAGCTTCACGAGCATCTAACGCCTTCTCTCGCTCATCAAGCTGCTGCTTCCAAGAAGCATATTCATCGGTAATAGCCTCTTTGTAATTCAATATGGTAGGACTATTTATTGTTAGGCTCACAACAAACATTCCTATCACACACAACAATAATGTAAAAACACAAACAATTAAAAACTTATTTATTAGCTTAAGTCTTTTAATGTCCCCAGAATCGCTAGAATCACTAGCTTCTTTTTTTCTATCGACTTTTTCTCTTTTTAGCTTAGAGATTTTCTTTTCTGGCTTATCTTTTTTTATGGATAAATCCTTGTCAGCTGCAGCTTCATCTGTTTTCTTAGGCCCAACAGGCGCTGATAATTCTATATTAGGCTCAGCAGCTGGCTCGTCCAAAGTATAAACTGGAGGAATATCATCCGCACTAAAAGCATCAGAAGCGATAAGATTCTGATATAACTGATTCAAAAAACTCATTCCAACTTCAGTTGAAAAAAGCTTTTGATTGAGAATCTTTTTATATATTTTGAGAACCTCCTGCTCATCGGCAGCGCGAATCTGACCCAAAATATACTCAACAGCCTTTAATTCCTTGGCTGCTTTTCTCGCGCTATTCTCATCATTAAAGATATATCCACCAATATTATATTTAGCCATATCTTTCTCTCACTATATGTATATAATTATTTTAGCAATTTGCAATCAAAAAATCTATCTTTTATATCTAATTTTGTATATTTATTCTGACAAGTCCTGAAATTGCAACAATTGCGCCTACTAATGTAACGATAGTTGTAAAGAATAATGTAGCTGTAACACCAAAGAAATTAAACATAAAACCACCCAAAACACTGCCAAGTAATCCACTAAAAGTCATGGCGATGGTCATAAATGCTTGTCCTTTTACCGCGTCCTTATCAGACATAATCTCATCAACAAAATGAACTGATGCTGGAACAAAAAGAGCAAAAGCTAATGCCTGAAATAGCATACTAAAATACAACATCGGTATGGATGTAGCTATTGTAGTAACTAAAATTTTCAAAAAGAAAAATACAGCAGATACAGATAGCAACAATTTCGAACCAAAGCGTTCCTTTATCTTATCAAAAAATATCATAGCAGGAAGCTCAACTATCGCTCCAAGTGCAATAAGTCCACCGTTAGTCGCTTCATCTCCTCCTACGTTTACTGCGATTTGATAAAAGAAATTGTTAATTATAACGTGACTAAAATAAAAACATACTGTTCCAGCCAAAAATATAAAAAACATTTTATAATTTTCAATATATCTTTTTATTGCCGATATCTCAAAATTAGAAGAAGGCTTTTCATCCATTGGATCATAATCCTTCTTGATTCTGATACCTATCGAACTAAGTTCAAAATATATTTTTACTATTACAGCCGTGAATAAAACGGATGTAATAAATCCTAGGAAAGGTGCTGCTTTTTCAGAAATAGTCTTCATGAAGAAACCAGCGATCAAGCTAATTACAAAAAATGAAGAAGAACCAGCGGCTCTAGCTACCCCAAAATTAACTTTGATTCCATACCTTTCAATATGAAAATTCAATGCATTCAAAAATGGCATTATAATTGTTGAAATGGTAACGCAAGCCAGAAATGATATGGTTGTAACAAAGCCTTTAGAATTGGTACATAAAGCCATCACTAAAAATACAGTGATAATTCCACCAAGAATTGCTAAGACATCAACCACATCAAAGTTTGTGGCACTATCAGTCTGAACCGATAATATTTGTTGAATTATAATTGCAAATAAAGATGATAAAGCGAATAACAAACCTATAGAAAATGTAGAATATCCTCTATTTGAAAGATATGCGCTTCCCATGCTTGAGGTACAACACACAATCATCCAATAAAGACCTTGTGCAAATACATACAAAGTATTTACTCTAAAATTTTTATCCTTGAAATATCTATCCCCCATTTTTCTTCTAACTCCTTACATTTGATAATTAAAAAAACACATTACTGTGTTATCATACAAACAATATTTTACAGAAAGGACTAAGCCATTATGGTAAAAAAAATATTAAAAACTCTTATTACTCTCATTATAATTGTAGCGGTTTTAGTAATAGCATACTTTGCTTATGCCCTCTTAAACTATAACCGTATAGAAGATTATCAATCATTAGATGTAAACGGCGAAGCTGCAAAGTCCAGCTTAACTACCGAAGAAAATTACCGTATCGTTTCTTCAAACTTAGGATTCGGTGCCTACTCAGATGACTTCTCATTCTTTATGGATGGCGGAACAGAATCATGGGCTTACTCAAAAGAAGCTGTTAACCAAAACATTAATGGCTCTTTAGATGCCATTCTGTCACTTAATCCTGATATCATAGTTTGTCAGGAAATTGATATTGACAGTACTCGTAGTTATCACATTGATGAAAGAGAAATCATTTATGACAGACTTGATAAGTCTTCATTCGGTAACTGGTGCTCAACATTTGCCCAGAACTACGACAGCCCATTTTTAATTTTGCCGTTCAAACAGCCTCACGGTATTGCAAGAGCTGGTCTTATGGCAATAT
This sequence comes from Pseudobutyrivibrio sp., assembly GCA_017557715.1. Lineage (GTDB taxonomy): Bacteria > Bacillota > Clostridia > Lachnospirales > Lachnospiraceae > Pseudobutyrivibrio. The sequence goes on along the minus strand of JAFYYE010000183.1, from coordinate 251 downwards.
CATCTGCTCAGATTAACGAAGCAACTCGTCGTTCACTTCCTATTGAGGAAGGAATCACAAAGCTTATCGATTTAGATAGATGCTATTCTAAAAACGTTATTGATGTAGATAATGGCAAGCAGTTAATTCTTTATAATGTACATCTCTCTGCTTACACTACCGACCCTTCTACTGCAGAAAACCAAGTCAAGCTGCTTAACGAGGATATGCGTGGTGAATTTGCTGCTGGTAATTACATCGTAGTAGGCGGT
>JAFYYE010000182.1 GCA_017557715.1 Pseudobutyrivibrio sp. | reverse complement strand
TGTGCTGCTGAAGGTATTGGAAAGCTTTACACATACAGTGATTTTGAAATCCAGACATATCCAGATGGAGATGTGGACAGAGTACTTTACGTTCTTTTAAGAACAGATAATGTTGCTACAAAAGAAGGCGTAGACCTTTCAAGCTCAAAAGATGATATCCTTGCAGCATATGCAGAGGCTCCAGCAGAGGAAAGTGATAGCGTAGTTAAATATGAAAAGAATGGAACTACATTGCAGTTTTTATTTGATGGAGATAGCTTAATTTCAATAGAATATGATAGTGATTTGAACAAGTAAATTCGGTTAGAATATTCTGAAAATCAAAGGGATTTTTTAAAGCTTTGCAACTTTAGAAAATCCCTTGACTTATGCCTATAGTTCCTATAGAATAGCTATTGTTCTGAGGAACACAAAACAAAATAAATAACAGTTATGCGCGAGTGGCTCAGTTGGTGGAGCGCCACCTTGCCAAGGTGGAGGTCGCGGGTTCGAGTCCCGTCTCGCGCTCGACGTTTAGAGAGTCTAGAATGCTTGATAATTCAAGTTTTCTAGGCTTTCTTTTTTTGCGAAAGGAACGATTTTTGGGTGACCCCCAGGTGTTCCCTGAGTGGTAGAACCCATCGCATCCAGCTTTGCTTTCACATCTTCTAGATAATCCTTCTGTGCATAGCTGTAGTACTTCAAGTTAGTCTCAATTGAATGTCCTAACATAGCAGCTCTATCAGCTACAGATATTCCCATAGGAATTAACACATTTGAATTAAGGGACATGCGAAAAGCGTGGTTATTAGTTACGGTAAGTCCTTTTGAACGACATAACCTTCTAAGGAATGAAGTGTAGGCTTCTTCAATAATCCATCTTTCATCTTCATTGCAGAAGATAAATTCTGATTCAATCCCTAGTTTTTCCTGCTTTGCTTTTATCTCATTTAATAATGATGCAATAGCATTAGTCAGTGGAAACTGTCTTCCGTCCTCAGATATGCCTTTCTCGTTTTTGGTGTAAGGAGCGTAATATACTTCCTTTTTACCATCTACGTTTTGAAATAATTGCTGAGCATGAATGTGGATATAGTTTTCGTGGATATCCTCCCACTTTAGCGCACACAATTCACCAACTCTAACACCAGTTTCAATAGCAAATAACATAGCATAACCATTGATGTAATAATCACCATAACGCTTAGTACCTGAGCCAATACGATTTCTTACTTCATCCTTTAGCATCTGGATTTCTTCAGGAGAGAAAATCTTTTCTTCAGATTTAGCTTTAGAAGTATCGCATGACTTCATATAAGGTCTGTTTTTAATGTAGCTGACAGGATTTTCTACAATTATCTTATGAATAAATGCATATTCAAAGATTAAATTGAGAATGCCCTTGAAACTAAGAAAAGTTTTCTGCTTGGGATGTGTTTCAGTAACCCATTCCTGGATGTATTTCTTCAAATCAATCTCAGTAATGGCTCTTATATCTTTTTTGGAAAAGTCTTCACTGATAAATCTGTTGAAATCCCCTTTATTCTTTTCTATAGTTCTAGGCTTCGGATTCTCAGTAGCTGCCTTTTCACTGAGAGCAGCTTCAAATACTGATTTAACTGAAAAATCCAACAAGCCTTCGGCATAGTAGTTATAAAGCTTGTCGATAAGCTTATCGTAGCTTACCGCTTTAATCCTCTTGCCATCAGCCATAATGGTGATATAGTAATCCTTCGGATCACCTGCGGTTGGTGTGTGATGCTTGATATTACGTGGCTGT
>JAFYYE010000181.1 GCA_017557715.1 Pseudobutyrivibrio sp. | reverse complement strand
TTCCATCTTTGACATAGGAACCATTTCCACCAATCATTCCATCTAAGCCAATCTCCCAAATATTCTGATATACCTCTGCCTCACTTCTTCCTGTGCAGATATAAACCTTATGCCCATTCTCTCGGGCTTTCCTAATAGCTGAAACTGCACTGTCTGGTAAATTGTTTTCATAGTCTACCAAAGTGCCATCAACATCTATAAAAATTACTTTTTTCATAATTAATATTCTCCTAAAAATTTTTAAAGTTACAACGAAATAAAAGCAGCTTGTCCTCCACGGTTTGCTCCCATCACTCTGTGTGAAAAGAATAAATCTGAATGACATCTGGTGCAATAATCGGTAACTTCTATGTGCTCCTCTATAACACCTGCCTCTAAAAGTGCGATTTTGCAAGCTGCCCATAAATCAAGCATGTATTTATTATTGTCTGTTGGATTAAATAAAGACTTACTAAGAATTTGTGGCTGGTGAGCTTTTCCAAATGCACCAACAATTGCCTCTGCCACATCAGCACTAACTTCATAGCAGTTTTTGCATATGCTTGGTCCAATTCCGCACAAGATGTCCTCTGGCTTTGAGCCAAAAGCTTCTGTCATTTTTTCTACAGTGACTTTGCCGATTTTTCCAACGGTTCCTTTCCAGCCAGAATGTGACAGACCAACTACCTGCTTTACAGGGTCATAGAAAAACAGCGGCACGCAATCAGCATGGGCTGTGACTAGTGGCATATCCTTGACATTTGTGACAACTCCATCCACATCCTTATATGGAAGAGGCTTTGTAATTCCATTGCCTGCATCCTTTTCATCTACCACAATTACATTTGCTGTATGAGTCTGCATTGAAAAACACATGCGATCATAATTCATATCAATTGCTTTGCACATTATCTTATAATTCTCATGTATATTATCAACATTATCTTCACTGTTAGTGTGCAGGTTAAGGGATTCAAAAACGCCCTTGCTTACACCTCCTAGCCTAGTAGAAAATGCATGTTTAACTCCAACATTTTTAAGTGATTTAAATGTCATATAAGTGACACCATTTTTTTCTTCTTTATTCATAACATTTCTCCATTTTTCATTTACTCTCTTATATCTTACATATTTCGATTTTACACTAATGACTTATATTGTATATGATTATACGATTTATTGACATAGCAAAATTCAGATGGTAAAATCAAGAAAGAAATGGAAAGGTATTTGGAAATATATGGAAATTTTAGAATTAAAAAAATTAAAGGAAGAAAAACAAATTACAAATGAAAAGCTTTCCGAGCTTTCAGGCGTCTCATATAGTACTATTACTAAGATTTTCAGCGGTGCCACAAAACGACCTCGTGCAGATAAACTATTGGCCATCGAAAATGCCATTAGGGGTTTTATAAATGATGAATCCGGTGCATTGGATTTAAGTGTCTTTGCAAAGAAAAAATATAATACTGTAGAAGATTGGCTAAACCTTCCCGATGATAGAAGGGCTGAGCTTATTGATGGTGTTTTCTATGATATGGCTGAGCCAACTATTTGGCACCAGCGTGTAGCAGGTCTTGTCTATTTTGAAGCCATTAAATATGTCAGGGAAAAAGGCGGAAATTGCCTGCCTCTAATCTCGCCAGTTGGAGTCCAGCTAGACAAGGATGACAAAACTGTTGTGGAGCCAGATGTAGTTATAGTCTGTGACCCTGATAAAGTAAAAGACAGGGTTATTTATGGTGCACCAGACTGGGTTCTTGAGGTTGTCTCTCCTAGTTCAAAGACTAAAGACTACATAGTTAAGCTTGGAAAATATCAGAATGCAGGTGTTAGGGAATATTGGATTATCGACAGAAAACAAGAGCGAGTAACTGTGTACTCGCACCTTGATGATTCTGAAAATATGGAAGTTAAAATCTATGGCTTTTCTGAGCCAGTTCCAGTTGGAATCTACGATGATTTAATACTGGATTTATCTGAAATACAGAGATATTAATATCAATTAGTCAACGAATACGTTGCAGCCACAATTGGCCAAACAGGCAAATTCTTTGCATAGATTCCACTGAACTGAGATATTGGAACTGGATTTGCTGTGCCAATCTCTATTGTTACACTAGGTGCCATTTCCACTGTCCCAAAGTAATCTGCAAAGCTTCCGATTGCATTTCCACAATACTCTCTTCTGTATCCATTGATGGCATGAACTAAGTCTGCCATTTTCTTACAGCCTTCTGCCACTTCAGGCGTATTAGTACTGGCACCATAATAAATAATATTTCCCATAGAATGATAATTGATTCCAGCGCAAAAGTCATTCTCATTTAATAATATTGCCATGGCCTGAGTCTCTGGTTCAGAAAGTGGTGATACTCCTGGGTAATAAGCTAACCCAGGTACGCTAGCAACTCTTGGTCCTGAACCAAAACCTAGTGGGAAATTCCTATTTAAATCAACTCCATTTGCATTTGCTTTTATTGATTTCGTTCCATTTTGGCATATAGTAACTCCATCTGGATTTACCATTGGAAGAATGTAAAAACATGTATTAACAAAGCATTGTCTATAAGTAATTCCGTCTGAATTTGGAACATCATAATTCAAAACATACTCTTCCAGCATCCTCATAACAAGCTGTGACGACATATACTCTCTGGCGTGAATCGATGCGGTAATTAGAATCTTGTTTTCTGCCTGAAAATCGCCAAATTTAATAAGCCATACATTTCGTCCCTGGGAAGTGATGGCTCTGGACTCATAGCTCATTATATCTTCATGACCTAAGGTAAGAAGTGCCATGTCTTCAAATAAGGACTCATAGGAATAAAGCTGCTGTGACACATCAACGATAATAAAATCAGTTGCATAACAATTACCAGCAGAACAGAAAAACATCAGAATGATAACTATTGAACTAACTACGAAATTACGGAAATACCTCATGATCCTATTCTAAAATGCAAATGTGATAGAACCATCAAAAATTTTGTAAATCAATGTGAAATCGCATATATAGACTAGCTGTATGGGCTAGTCCAAAACCTTAAGTGGTTTCCATCTCAAAGCATCGCCGGACACAAGTGAATATCTGATTCTTCTCTTCTTTCCCGTGATACTGTCGTGGAATCTGGTTTCGCCATGACAATGTCCATAAATCACCTGCGATACACCATACTGCTCAGCAAGCTTCGTGAAGATGCTGTTTGTCTGTATAATGTTGGTAGGTGGATAATGTAAAAACATAATGAATTTCTTATAGCCGTCAGCTTTAGCTGCCTCGAAAGAAGCCACTAATCTTTCTGACTCTCTCTTAACAAGCTTTTCAGCATGCTCTGCCTCTTTTTCATCCCAGCCCTGGATATTTCCATAACTGTCTACATAAAATGGCCCCTCAAAGGTGTAGCCCTTTGTACCAACCAAAGCATAATCTTCATAAGTGAAATAATTGTTCTGCAAAAATTCCAGTCTGCCCTTAAACATTTCATTTAACTGATTAGTTTTCTTAGCATCCCAAAACATGTCGTGATTTCCGCGAAGTAAAATTTTTCTTCCAGGAAGATTCTCGATATATTCTAAATCCATCTGACATTCCTCAAGATTTTTGCCCCAGCTGTGATCACCTACAAGTACAAGGGTGTCCTCTGGTTTCATTGCCTTCAGGCAGTTATCTCTGAAAATCACCTCGTGATTCTGCCATATCTTATCTTCAATTTGATTTCTAGCCTTCAGCTCAGACTGGAAATGTAGATGTAAATCTCCAATTGCAAATAAGCTCATGTCATCACTCCTCAGTTCTGTTAACAATGTAAATACC
>JAFYYE010000180.1 GCA_017557715.1 Pseudobutyrivibrio sp. | reverse complement strand
GAGGCAAATAACGTAGAAGTTACGATATAAAAATAAATAAAAAATCAAGTAAAATTCAACAAAAAAACCACCCAAATTTTTGGGTGGTTTTTTATGACAATTTTTTAACGTATTTACGTTGAAAAGGGCATGAAAATACTCTATCATTAAACTTGCGAGAAATTTGAAATATTTTATATAAATGGAGGTACAAGATGGGTAATGATTTAAGTCAAGCTCAGGCTAGAATTAATGCATTACTTGATGACAACAGCTTTGTTGAGCTTCAGTCATTAGTAGTGTCACGCAACACAGATTTTAACCTTGATGCGAAGAAAGAACCATCAGATGGAGTTATTATTGGTCATGGTCTTATAGACGGCACATTAGTGTTTGTTTTCAGCCAGAACGCCGAAGTATTAGGCGGCACAATAGGTGAGATGCATGCTAAGAAGATTCTGTCACTTTATGACATGGCACTTAAGGTAGGTGCTCCTGTTATTGGTTTTATTGATTGTGGTGGTGTTCGACTTCAGGAATCTTTTGATGCTCTTGAAGCTTTAGGTTCTGTAATCGAACGTGCTGCTGATGTAAAGGGTGTTATTCCACAGCTTATGTGTGTGGCAGGAAATTGCGGTGGTGGACTTTCAGTCCTTCCTTCACTTGCTGATTTTACATTCATGGTAGATGGAGCTTCTCTTTTCTACAATTCACCTGATGCTATCAAGGGCAACAGAGTAGAGGAATGTGATTCTTCTTCAGCAAAATTCCAATTTGAAGAGGCAGGTACTGTTGATATGCACGGTTCTCTTTCAGAGGTTGTTGCAGCAATGAGACAGGTTATCTCTATGATTCCTAATGATATTGTTGAGGCTACAGATGATCTTAACAGAGCATCAGAAGGTCTTGAGGGTAAGGTAGACGATGCTGCAGCTATCGCTACAGAACTTGCAGACAATAGAGAATTTATCGAGCTTAAGGCTGGTTTCGCTAAAGAGATGGTAACAGGCCTTATGAAGCTTGATGGCGTTACAATCGGTGTTGTTGGTAATAGAGAAGTTGATGGAGAGGCTTTCCTTTCAGCTGCTGGCTGCGAGAAGGCTGCAGATTTCGTTGATCTTTGTGATATGTATGAAATTCCTGTTCTTTCTATTACTAATGTTGCAGCATTCAAGTCTTGCATTTGCCAGGAGAAGCGCTTACCACGTGCTCTTGCTCAGATGACTCAGAGATTTGTAGATGCTAGCATTCCTAAGATTAATCTTATTACAAAGCAGGCATATGGTAGTGCTTATGTTCTTATGAACTCTAAGTCACTTGGCGCAGATTTAGTTTACGCTTTTGAAAATGCATCAGTTGGTGCTATGGAAGCTTCTAAGGCTGCAAGAATTTTAAGTGAAAACGGTACAGATGCTGCTGCTATCGAAAAGGATTATGCACAGCTTCAGGATAGTGCACTTACAGCTGCTGCTCACGGTCACATTGATAGAATCGTTTCTACAGCAGATGCTAGAAAATACATTATTGCAGGATTTGAAATGTTCTTTTAAGAGCAGGAAGGTGAATTTATGAAAAAAAGAATTTTAGTAGTATTTACTACCTTAATCCTTGCTCTTAGCCTTGTTGCTTGTGGTAGCAAGAAGGATACTACTTACGGAGGATATGAGACAGAAGCCTACGACACAATCGCAAAGCTTTACATGAATTATGCTCTTAGCTTAGATGAGTCTGAATACGAACAGGCTACAGAATATTTCATGGCGAATGGTCTTGGTCAGTATGGTGATGCTGTTAAAGAAGCAGGTCTTCCTAAGTTCTTATCTTCAAGCTTTGTTGGCTTTGATAATCTTCTTGAAAGCTACAAAGAAATAAAGGATGTTAAGGTAGGAGATTTTGTTGAATTCGGTAATGTTGAAGTGGAAAAGTCTGGAAAGACAATCACTGCAACACTTATCACAGATTTCTCAGAGAGAGATTTAAAGACAACATTTGTTTACAATGCTAATAATGTTGATGCTGGTCCTACAGCTGTTGATGTTGAGCCAGTTTACACATTAGGCGAAACAATGCAGAAAGCAGCTCTTAATACAGTAATGGGTATTCTTATTGTATTCTTTATGCTTGTTATTATGTCAGGTGTAATTAAATGCTTCGAGATAATTCCAAAGCTTGAGAAGAAAGCCAAGGAAAAGAAGGAAGAACCACAGTCGGTTGTTACACCAGTGGCACCAGTTGCTACATCTGCAAAGAACGAAACAGATGACTTACAACTTGTTGCTGTTATTGCTGCAGCAATTGCTGCTAGCACAGGAGCTTCTACAGATTCGTTTGTAGTTCGTTCCATCAAGAAAAGATTTTAGACTTAGGAGGAAATTTCCATGAAAAATTATACAATCACTGTTAATGGAACAGTATACGATGTTACTGTAGAAGATAAAGGAGGCTCTGGTGTATCTGGTGTTGCTCCTGTTGCGGCTCCAAAGGCTGCTGCTCCTGCGCCTGTTGCAACAGGCGCTGCAGGTGGCGTAAAGATTGAGGCTGGTGCTGCTGGTAAAGTTGTAAAGATTGCTGCTGCAGCTGGCACAGCTGTAAAGAAGGGTGACGCTGTTGTTGTTCTTGAGGTAATGAAGATGGAAACACCTGTAGTTGCTCCTCAGGATGGTACTGTTGCATCTATCAACTGCAACGAAGGTCAGCAGGTTGAAGCTGGCGCATTACTCGCAACAATGAACTAATAGGAGGATTACACATGAGTTACGTTGGAGAGACATTGTTAAACCTCGCTCATCAGACTGCATTTTTCAATCTGACTTGGGGTAACTTTGTCATGATAGCGGTTGCCTGTGTTTTCCTTTACCTTGCAATAAAAAAAGGATATGAACCACTTCTTTTATTACCTATCGCTTTTGGTATGTTGTTGGTTAACATCTATCCTGACATCATTGCATCTCCAGAGGAAACCTCCAATGGAGTAGGCGGCTTGCTTTATTATTTCTATACTCTTGATGAGTATTCAATTCTTCCATCACTTATTTTCATGGGTGTTGGAGCTATGACAGATTTCGGTCCACTTATTGCAAATCCAATCAGCTTCTGGCTTGGTGCTGCCGCACAGATTGGTATTTTCACAGCTTACCTTCTTGCAATCCTTCTTGGATTTTCAGATCAGGCAGCTGCTGCAGTATCAATCATCGGTGGTGCAGATGGACCTACATCTATTTTCCTTGCTGGTAAATTAGGACAATCAGCACTTATGGGGCCAATTGCCGTTGCAGCATATTCATATATGTCTTTGGTTCCAATTATTCAGCCTCCTATTATGAAGGCACTTACAACAAAAGAAGAGCGTTCTATCAAGATGGCACAGCTTCGTCCTGTATCAAAGCTTGAAAAGATTCTTTTCCCAATTGTTGTTACTATTATTGTATGTTTGATTTTGCCTACAACAGCTCCACTTGTTGGTATGCTTATGCTTGGTAACCTTTTCAAGGAGTCTGGTGTTGTTAATCAGCTTACAGAGACTGCATCAAATGCACTTATGTACATCGTAGTTATTCTTCTTGGTACATCAGTAGGTGCTTCTACATCTGCTGAGGCATTCTTAAATGCAGCTACAATTAAGATAGTTGTTCTTGGACTTGTTGCTTTCGTTTTCGGTACAGCAGCTGGTGTATTATTTGGAAAGCTTCTTTGCCACATTACTGGTGGTAAGATTAATCCACTTATCGGTTCAGCTGGTGTTTCCGCTGTTCCAATGGCAGCGCGTGTTTCTCAAAAGGTTGGTGCAGAAGAGGATCCTACAAACTTCCTCCTTATGCATGCTATGGGACCAAACGTTGCAGGTGTTATCGGAACTGCTGTTGCAGCCGGTGTATTTATGGCGATATTTGGTGTCTAGAACACTTCATTAGAAATTAGGAGGATAAAATAAATGGCAGATATTAGTCCAAAGCCAGTAAAAATTACTGAGACAATACTTAGAGACGCACATCAGTCACTTATTGCAACTCGTATGCCAACCTCTATGATGCTTCCT
>JAFYYE010000179.1 GCA_017557715.1 Pseudobutyrivibrio sp. | reverse complement strand
GGTACTACTTCATTTAATGATGTAATTTTCGGTGAGATTACTGTAGATAATTCAGAGCTTGATGATATGATTCTTATAAAATCAGATGGATATCCTACATACAACTTTGCAAACGTAGTTGATGATCACCTTATGGGAATCACACACGTTGTTCGTGGAAATGAGTACATCTCATCTTCTCCAAAGTATAATCGTCTTTATGAGGCATTTGGTTGGGAAGTACCTAAGTACATTCACTGTCCACTTATTACAAATGAAGAGCATCAGAAGCTTTCTAAGCGTTCTGGTCATTCATCATATGAGGACTTAATCGAACAGGGATTTTTAACAGAAGCAGTAGTTAATTTCGTAGCTCTTCTTGGCTGGTCACCAGAGAATGACAATGAGATTTTCTCACTTGAGGAACTTGTTAAGGAATTTGATTATCATCGTATTTCAAAGTCTCCTGCAGTATTCGATATCACAAAGCTTAAGTGGATGAACGGCGAATACATGAAGGCAATGGACTTTGACAAGTTCTATGAGATGGCTGAACCTTATCTTAAGGAGTACATCAAGGGCGACTTTGATCTTAAGAAGATTGCAAAGATGGTTCAGACTCGTATCGAGGTATTCCCAGACATCAAGGATCATGTTGATTTCTTTGATGCAGTTCCAGAGTATGACAGCGCAATGTATACTCACAAGAAAATGAAGACAAACGAAGAGTCTTCACTTGCAGTCCTTAAGGAACTTTTACCAGTTCTTGAGGCTCAGGATGATTACTCTAATGATGCTCTTTATGCACTTCTTTCTGGATTTGCTACTGAGCATGAATACAAAAATGGATACGTACTCTGGCCAGTTCGTACAGCTGTTTCAGGCAAGCAGATGACTCCTGGCGGGGCAACAGAGTTAATGGAAATCCTTGGCAAGGAAGAATCTATTAAGCGTATCAAGGCAGCTATTGAGAAGCTGTCATAGGGATAAAAACATTTGTTGGTTGACCTTGAATAATGGGCATATAGGAGTTTTATGAATCTTAATGCCGCTCAAAGACAGGCTGTACTCCATAAGGAGGGAGCCTGTCTTGTTATAGCAGGTCCAGGTAGTGGAAAAACTGCCGTATTAACTCGTAGGGTTAGAGAGCTTATTAATTCTGGTGTACCAGCAGATCAAATTTTGGTAATTACTTTTACCAAGGCAGCAGCTATTGAAATGAAGGAACGTTTCGAAGGGTTATCAGAGGAGAAAGCTCCCGTGACCTTTGGAACGTTCCATTCTTTATTTTGGGGAATTTTACAGAAGGAATTAGGATATAAGAATTGCGACATAATAATGGGAGCCGAAAAGGAAAGAGTTTATCGTGAAGCTGTTTATTTGGCAGGAGAGATGGAAGAGGAAATCCCTAAAAAATATGAATTTCTCAAGGACAAATATCACGTAATAGACTTTGATGACATGCTTATAAAAGCAGATAAGCTTTTTGAAGAACGTCCAGCTATACTGGAAAAGTGGCAGAGTCGTTTTTCTTATTTTCTAGTGGATGAAATGCAGGATATGAATGATTTGCAGTTTAAGCTCATATCTATGCTTTCGGCAAAAACTAATAACCTATTTTGTGTTGGAGATGATGACCAATCTATATATGGATTTAGAGGTGCAAATCCGCGTATAATGCAGGATTTTATGACAATCTATCCAAAGGCTGAAAAGATTATATTGGATTATAATTACAGGAATCCAGGCAATATAGTTTTGGCTGCAGGAAATTTGATTAATGTAAACAAGAATAGATTTGAAAAAGAAATAAAAAGTACTGCCGAAGATGGTGTGATTGATGTTTTTGAAAAATCAACGCCAGAGGAGGAGGCAGACGAAGTTATTGTTAAAATATCAAAACTAAAGGCGGATGGATGTGCTTATGACAATATTGCCGTTTTGTATCGAAACCATTCGGATGCAAGGTATGTAGTTGATAAATTGGTAAATAGAGGTATTCCGTTTTATCTTAAGGAGAAAATGCCAAATATCTATTCACACTTTATTATTAGTGATATCGAAGCATATTTTCAGCTTGCGTTGGGAAATGTAACAAAAGCCAGAATGCTAAGTATACTAAACCGTCCCGATAGATTTCTACACAGGCAGTCAGTTGAGCGCGGAGCAGATAAGGCTTCGATGTTGGAATTTTACAGGATTAATCCAGCCTGCTATAAAATGGTAGAGGCACTTTGGGCTGATATTGCATTAATAAGCAAAATGTCTCCAGTAGCTGCTATTAACTATATAAGAAAAGCGATGGGGTATGAATCATTTTTAGAGACTGAAGCTGTAAAGAAGCAGGTTGAGATGGCTGAATATAATGACGTACTTGATTTTTTGATTGAGGTTTTTAGGGATTGTAGAACCATTCGTCAGGCTATTGATAAGCTTAATATTCAAAGATTAAAAATTGATTATGAGAATAAGAACAAGAATGTGGATAAGGCTGGGAAAATAGGTTTGTATACATTGCATTCAAGTAAAGGGCTGGAATTTGAAAATGTATTCATAATTTCAGCTAACGACGGTATTATTCCATCTAACAAGGTGGAAAGTAGGGATGATATGGAGGGGGAAAGAAGATTGTTTTATGTAGGGATTACAAGAACTAAAAAGAATCTGTTTATTTCCTACACCAATAAAAAAAATCGGGACAAGTCCCGATTTTTAGATGAAATGAAGTATTGATTATTCTTCGCCTAAATCTTCTTCACAGATTTCATCAAAGCGCTTTGCAACAGCCTCGTATTCTTCATCAGATTCGATGTTATCAAGGGATGGAGCACCTGTTTCATCTTCGAAATAACGATAGATGTAAACTTCTCCGTCCTGATTTGGCTCACCATTCTTATCGAGTGGAAGCAATACGATATAGTCCTGATCATTAACATCGAATATAGTAAGGATTTCGCAAGTTACCTCAGAACCATCATCTAAGTTCAAAGTAACTACTACATCATCATCCTCATTGTCTACTGGAAATACCTGATTCTCGTCCATCTTATACTCCTTTTAAGATAATATTTGTTTAAGAACTGCCCTTATGATATAATTCATCAATGGCGATGTCTAGTAATTTTTGATATTTCAGCCAATTATTACATAACATGCAAGAAAATGGGGCTTAATCATGAACGTTTCAAGAGGAGATTTTGGGGAATATGGTCCACGAATCAGTGGAAGAGATGCAATTACCTTTACTTTTGCTGTAAAGCCGTCTTCTGAAAAGGTCTCCATCATTTTATTCAACAAATCCACATACAAACAATTATTTTTAATAGAGCTATCTGAGGATTATGCTGTTGGTTCAGTATATTCTGTTGCAGTATCAGGCATTAATCCAGATGAGATTTGTTATCTTATAAAAGAAGATCATAGGACATATGTAGATCCTTATGCTACTGCAATAGTTGGTCGTGACCTATGGGCGGATGTAGATAATCGTGGAAAACGTCAGTACAAGGTATTCGCTGGAGTATCACATATAGAAAAGGATTGGAAAGATACTAAGGTAAATATTGCCCCTAGAGATATGGTTTTGTATAAGCTTCACTTAAGAGGCTTTACAGCAGGATATGGTATGGCTGAAGCTAAGATTGGCACATACAAGGGCCTTATTTCTAAGCTTTCTTACCTTAAGAAGCTTGGTATTACCAGTGTTGAACTTATGCCGCTCTACGATTTCGAAGAGTTGTTTTTAGAAAATAAGACTGTCATTTCGCCAAAGGGTAAAATGACAGATACTTTAGAATATACAGGAAAGATTAATTATTGGGGTTTTGGTCTTGCAAATTATTTTGCTCCAAAGGCATCATATTTCGGGGGAGCAGATAAAGTATGCGAATCAATGAGGTCATTGGTGAGCAATCTTCATGCCAATGGTTTTGAAGTTATTATGGAGTTTGCCTTTGCCACTGAGACTAAGCCTGAAGTTTATTTGGATTGCTTGAAATATTACGTAAAGTATTTCCATATAGATGGATTTCATATAGTAGGTTGTAACGCACCAATAGAGCGAATTGCGGCAGAGCCTTATCTTTCAGACACAAAGATTTTTTATGAGTTTATTCCAGAAGAGATTCTTTGTAGTGAATCGGGAAAAAAGCATTTGTTTATATACAACGATTCATTTATGAATGTTACACGACAGCTTCAGAATCACATGAATGGTAGTATGGTGCAGTTTGCAAATCATATGCGTCGTCAAAATGCAGCCTATGGTTTTGTAAATTACATGGCTAATGTTAATGGTTTTTCACTTTGGGATTCATTTTCGTATGGTGAAAAGCATAATTATGATAATGGCGAAGAAAATCGCGATGGCACTAATAATAACTATTCATTTAATTATGGTGTCGAGGGAAAGACCACAAATAAAGTTATAAATGCCAATCGATTTAGAGAAATGAGAAATGCATTTACAGCATTATTTATGTCACAAAGTGTACCGCTTATTGTAGCTGCTGATGAGGTTGCAGCCACACACGAAGGCAATAATAATCCATATTGTCAGGATAATAAGGTGGGATACACTGTATTCGCTAAAAATAAGAGTAAGAATACCTTACAAAAATTTGTTATAGAACTGGTGGAATTCAGAAGGAATCATAAGTGCCTTAGAGGAGAGACACCATTTTTCATGAATGATTATAAGCATCTTGGACTTCCAGACATGTCTTTTCATGGCTCAGAGCCTTGGATGATGAGCATTGGCGAAGAGCAGAAGGCGTTAGGTGTTTTATATAACGGAGCCTATGCCAACGAAAAGGAAGATGTATTTGTTTGCTATAACTTCCATTATGACAGTGTAGATATGGCGCTTCCGCTTTTGGCACCAGGTAAGCGATGGCGTCTTTGCTTTAACACCGCTGAGTTTGATGATAAGAGTGATTTTACGCCAAAAGCAATTCATGATCAGCAGTCCATTAAGATTCCTGGAAATTCAATAAGTGTATTTATTGGAGTAAAACCAGATAAGAAATAGAGCTAGGAGTTTTTCATGAAGGCATGGGAACATTTTAAGACAATCACTCATCACAGACATTTAGTGATGAAAGGATGCTTTGCAGTGGGTCTATACAAGCAAGGCTTATTGCATGATTTATCTAAATATTCGTGGACAGAATTTTCTGTGGGAGCTAAGTATTATCAGGGAAATAAAAGCCCTAATAATGCTGAAAGAGAGGATACAGGTGTATCTCTTGCATGGCTTCATCACAAGGGCAGAAATAAACACCACTTTGAATATTGGATTGATTATGGTTTGGATGAACATCATGGCATGACTGGAATGGAAATGCCAGTTAATTATGTTGTTGAAATGTATTGTGACAGAGTTGCGGCTTGCAAGAATTATCAGAAGGAAGCATATACTGATAGAAGCGCCTTAGAATACTATGAAAAAGGAAAAGGCAAGTATATGATGCATGCCAATACATCAAAGCTTTTGGAGAAGATGCTTAGATATCTTGCAGAACATGGCGAAGAAGCAACTAATGAATACATTAGACGAGAAATATTGAAAAATAAGAAATAATTTGGAGATAGTATTATGGAAAAAGAGAGAAAAGTATTATATTCAGGTATGCAGGCAACAGGAAAGCTTACCATTGGTAATTATATTGGAGCCCTTAAGAACTGGGTGAATTTACATGAGGATTATGACTGTTTTTTTGGCGTAATGGATTTACATTCACTTACAGTAAGACAGAATCCTACTGAGTTTAGACAAAATGCTAGAAGAATTTATACTCAGTATGTGGCAGCAGGACTTGATCCAAAGAAGAACTGCATCTATTTCCAGTCTCATGTGCCTGCACATGCAGAGCTTGGCTGGGTGCTTGATTGCTTTACATACATGGGCGAGCTTAACAGAATGACACAGTTTAAGGATAAGTCTGCAAAGCATGCAGA
Organism: Pseudobutyrivibrio sp.; assembly: GCA_017557715.1. Classification (GTDB taxonomy): domain Bacteria; phylum Bacillota; class Clostridia; order Lachnospirales; family Lachnospiraceae; genus Pseudobutyrivibrio. The sequence goes on along the minus strand of JAFYYE010000179.1, from coordinate 2,107 downwards.
TAATATTAATGCTGGTTTATTTACATATCCAGCCCTTATGGCAGCAGATATTCTTTTATATCAGACTGATTTAGTGCCAATTGGCGCTGACCAGAAGCAGCATCTTGAAATATGTCGTGATGTAGCAGAGCGCTTTAATAATATCTACGGGGATGTGTTTACTATTCCTGAAGGATATATCGCTAAGAGTGGTGCTAGAATCATGTCTCTTGCTGAGCCTACAAAGAAGATGTCAAAATCAGATGAAAATGTTAACGCTACAATATACCTTGTAGATGACAGAGACACTATTATTCGTAAGTTTAAAAAGGCTGTAACTGATTCAGATGCAGAGGTTCGTTATGATGTGGAAAACAAGCCTGGCGTATCAAATCTTATGGATATTTACGGCGTAGTTACTGGAAAGACAATGGATGAAGTGGCAAAAGAGTTTGAGGGTAAGGGCTATGGAGATTTTAAGCTTGCAGTAGGTGAAGCTGTAGCAGATATGCTTGATCCATTCCATCAGCGTTGTGCTGAGCTTGAGAAGGACAAGACATATATTGATGAGTGCATCAAAGAAAATGCTGAGAAGGCATCTTATTTTGCAAACAAGACACTTCGTAAAGTTCACAAGAAGCTTGGTTTAACTGAGAGAATCAGATAACTTCAATATTGTATTTAAGACAGGAGTATGTTAAGATTACTCCTGTCTTTTTTCTATAATATTCAATAAAATCCCCTAGGAGATTAATTGTATAGTATTGTTAAAACCGCTACCATTTTTGGTATCGATTCTAAAATTATATCTGTGGAAGCAGATGTTTCTGAAGGTATGCCCATGTTTGACATGGTTGGTTACCTTTCATCAGAGGTAAAAGAAGCTAGAGAGCGTGTTCGTGCAGCATTAAAGAATGAAGGATACGCATTACCTATCAAGCGAATTACCGTAAATTTATCACCAGCAAATATCAAGAAAACAGGTTCAGGATTTGATTTACCTATAGCAGTGGCTATATTATCCGCTATAGGCATAATAAATTGCGACACCCTAGATTCAATCTGCCTATGTGGAGAAATTGCTTTAGATGGCAAAATTCAGCCTGTAAATGGTGTCTTATCCATGGTGATGGAGGCCAAGAAAAATAATATTGGTGTTGTAATAGTGCCTGAGGACAATTTATTGGAAGCCAGACTTGTGCCTGAAATAATTTCTATTGGAGTAAAACAGCTCAAGGACGTTATTGAATTATTAAATAACAATGAGTTTAAAATGGAAGAAATAAGCGTGGCATTACCTAAGCAGCTTACAGAAGAACTCTTTGATTTTTCTATGATAAATGGTCAACAGGCCCTCAGAAGGGCTTGTGAGGTGGCAATCTCGGGTATGCACAATCTTTTGATGGTAGGGCCTCCAGGAGCTGGTAAATCAATGATTGCGAAATGTATTCCTTCAATTCTTCCGCCAATGGATTCTGAGGAGCAGATGGAGCTGTCCAAGATTTATTCGGTTTCTGGGATGTTTGATGAGCGAATGGGTTTAATAAAGAACAGGCCGTTTCGTAGTCCTCATCACACGGTTTCTGCGCAAGGGTTAGTTGGTGGTGGACACATACCAAAACCAGGAGAGATTTCTTTAGCTCATGGTGGAGTTTTATTTTTAGATGAGCTAACTGAGTTTAGCAAATCCACTCTAGAGATATTAAGACAGCCTCTTGAGGATAAGAGGGTTAATATTGCCAGAGCTCAGGGGAGCTTTACATTTCCGGCAGATTTCGTCTTGGTAGCAGCAATGAATCCATGTTCATGTGGTTATTATCCTGATTTGAACAGGTGTCATTGCACAAGAATGTCTATCCAGCGATATCTGAGTAAGATTTCACAGCCTCTTCTAGATAGAATTGATATTTGTGTTGAAGCGCCAACTGTTAATTTTTCAATGCTTAATAAGAAGCAAAATAATGAGTCCTCGTCTGATATTAGGGAGAGAGTGATAAAGGCTCATGAAATACAAAAAAGACGATATGCGGACTATGGATATAAATTTAACAGCCAGATTCCAAGTAATCTCATTGAGAACTTTTGTAAATTAAATGATGAAGATATGGATTACATGGAAGAAATGTAT
>JAFYYE010000178.1 GCA_017557715.1 Pseudobutyrivibrio sp. | reverse complement strand
TTCCAATACCTTCAGCAGCACAACTTGGTGATTCAAAATATTGATTTGGCTCTCCAAGCTTTTCTACAATAGGAGCAACATCAGCATCAACAGCAATATCCATTCCGTCGTATGCAAATACAAATCCTGTAGAATCTGTTGTTGCCTCAGCTGCATTAGATGAAGAGCTTCCTTCAATAACCTTTGTGTCAGATGAACCTCCACATCCAACAAGTGAAAGCATCATAGCGCCAACTAATCCAAGTGTAATAATCTTCTTTTTCATTTCAGTCTTCCTCCAATATTATTGTATAGTAGGGTATTTACTAGGGTCATAATTATGTGTGTTTTTATGAGCGTTTGAATACGCCCATAAATCTGCATCATGCCAATAGAATATCAAAGTGCCATCTAGCTGTAAATTAGGATCGTAGTGATACCAACCTTCACCAACATCAATTAGCAACCAATAATGACCTCTGGTATCACGAATCTTTTCGATTTCCATGTTTTTGATTCCAAGACGATTGAGCATAACCTCAGCAGTTTTCTGCTTGACTGTGCAATCACCAACATGATAATACATGCCCTTATATGCGGCAGAATATAAATCATCAATACCAGCCGTCTCAGAATAAGTGATATTATTTACAACCCAATTAAAGACAGCTTTTGCCTGTTGAAGCTGAGTCATACCATCTGTAATGATACCGGCAAGAATTTCATCTGCCATTGCATTTACCGTCTCTTCTGTAGCAGCACTTATTTTTGCTGAGACAATCTTTACAGTAGTTGTCTTTTTGCTAGAATTACCGGCGGCATCTGTAGCTATATAGGTAAGCTCATATACGCCTCGCTTGTCAACATTGACCTGACTACTATCAACTTCCAGCGTTGGATTGTCATCATGGTCATCAGTTACTTCTATATTCTTCTTGTAGGAAACTGCATCTCCCTGTGCAATTTGAAGAGGCTCAACTCCAGAAATAACTGGAGGGGTATTATCCTCAACAACTTTACAAGGAACTTCCTTTACGGTTTCATTTCCAGCTGAGTCCTTTACTATAATTTTAATATTGAATTTGCCTTCTTTTGAAAAATCGTATTGCTCGGCAAAATCTATGGAACAGTTAGAAACGTCATTAACACTTTCAATAAGCTCTGCAGCAGTTGGCGCAGGAGCTGTAGTATACATTTCTATTGAATCAGTTGAAAGAGTAACTTCTGGATTTGTAGTATCCTGAACGTGAAGAACAGTTTTATCTGTCTTAGTTCCAAAGATTGGCATCGACCATGTGATTTTTAAATCGTAATCGCCAGGAACTCTAGGATCAAATATGGAATCTTTTGTAAAATGAGCGGATGACTCTTCACGTTTTAAAAATTCTGAAACATCGCACTCAGATGTGCCAGCTTCTACATAAACTTCAGAATAAACTAAATCTGACTTCATATTATAGAAGATACACAAACCAATTCCTGCGACAGCTATAGATAATAGTAGTATTAGAGCTACTACAAATAAGCTTTTTTTCTTCATATAAATATCCTTTTTTCTATTATAATTTGTGGATAACTCATTGATTTTTTGGCTATCCTAAAAAATATTACCACATTCGAAAAAAAATATAAATTTTTTCTTGACTTATGCCTATTTATCCTATAGAATAACCATTGTCGTCAGGAACGACAGGTTATGCGCGAGTGGCTCAGTTGGTGGAGCGCCACCTTGCCAAGGTGGAGGTCGCGGGTTCGAGTCCCGTCTCGCGCTCTCGGTTAAAGGCTCACAAATGTTGATTTTATCGCATTTGTGAGTTTTTTATTTTGCGATAAAAGGGGTACAACCTAGGGTACATTCTATGTTTACTTGGTGTTGTATCTCTTTTTTGATATCTATCCAAACATCTCATTCCAAATAGATGTATCAATATCATCAAGTCGAGATACCCTCTTATAATGATCTGTTGTTGCTGGATCAGCATGTCCAGCCATTCTCTGAATATCCGCTTGCTGCATTCCGTTTGCATACATGTTAGTTACCGACCAGAATCTAATCTTATGACTAGACATGTACGGAATATCAACGCGCTCACAGATACGCTTCAAATGATGATTGATAGTGTTTGACACAAGAGGCGCATCATTATAAAGAAATACATATTCTCCGAAAGGATTTTCTCGGCGCTGTGCTTTCAAAACTTCAATCGCCTTATCTGATAAAGGCTGCACTCTGTTTCCTTCTTTAAGACCTGATTTTGTATGATTAACACATACAAAAATCTCGTGTCCTTCAGAATCCTTTCTTCTGACTATTTCCCTATGAATGTACATAGTGTGTCGTTCAAAATCCACATCTTCCCATTTCAAAGCTCTGATTTCGCCAATACGTGTACAAGAGCAAAACATTAGGATGATGGCTCTGGCAAAAACATCATTTTCAATCTCAGCCTGGGCGATAATCTTATCTCGTTCAGCATTTGAATATACCTTTAATTCATTGTTTACTTCTTTACAATGCAAGTCTCTGGTACTAACAGAACGTGCGATGTTTGAAGCAACATAGTCATGATCAACTGCATAATCAAAAACAAGATTTAGAATGGTTTTTGCGTTGTTCAAGGTTTTCCTTGAAATGGCGCCATTGGCACAGATGCTTTTGTAGTGATTCTTAATATCAGATACCTTAACTTCACAAATGTTTTTGGTAACTAATATTGAGTCAGCATAGAATCTAGCCCAGTCACTGATATAACGTTCACAGGTGAGAATTGACCTATGTCCTTGATCAGCGTCGCGTCTAAATTCTTCAATCCAGTCATCAAAGATAGCTGCAATAGAATGGGCTTTTCGACCAAAGTAGTACTCATAGAGTGCTTCAAGTAAGTCTAATCGAGTCCTTTTTGCCATCTGTGGATTTTTGGTTTTCCAGCGACCATCAGACAGCTGGAAAATCTTGTTAGTGTGCACATCTTTCAGTGCTGTTTCATATTTTATTTCAAGTCTGCTTTTCATTTCATTGATAAATGCAGGACTGTCATCGCCATCTATTGTATAGCGTGAAATGAGAGTGCGCAATGACTGAATTTCTTTATCCATCATAAGACTGTTCTTGGTAACCTCCTTTCTTCTTTATTTTTTGCAACTAAAAAAGCAGCCTCATCAAAGGAAACTGCTCATGTGGAACAAAGAAACAATCAAAAACGAAAAGTTATTTTATTAAATTATTATTTTAATCTTTGAGAAATTTTGCTGTTTATTTGTTCCACCTTGATTTGTATTCCATTAAATAAAAGGCAAATCATCAGTATCTTCGACAGGTGAAAACTCTGGTTCCTTGATTCTTACCCAAGCACGTTGCTTGCCGTATCCTTTAAATCTATGAGAACCAATTCTTCTATATTCATCCTTAAATGAATTAGTTATGATTTCGCCTATTACAGTACCATTCCATTTTTTATAGTCCTCAATTCGATATCCTAATGCTTCAACAAATAACATTTCAGCACATATATACTCAGGCCATTTATCTTCAATGTAGTTCACAATGGCACTTTCCATTGGATCATCTGGCAAGTATTGTTCCTGCTCTGTATAGAGAATTTTTTGCATTTCCTTTGACAAGGTAAGTGTAAATTCGCCTTTACGATATATTTCCATTGCCTCAGCCCATAGTTGGTTGAAATATGCTCGTGATTCTTTTTCATTATCTAATATATGAACCTCAGCTTTTTCTGCATTCACCTTGATTGGAAGGAATCGCCTATTACCAGATTTATCATCTGGAAGAAATTCAATCCTATTTGAGGTGCCAGCAAACACACATTGTCTTTTGTGATCACCTGAATATTTATCATAAGGAATACGATAGTTGTCATACTGCCTACTTATAAAGGATTTTGTTTCCTCTACAAACTTTGTTTTAAGTAGTGCAACCATTTCAGGTATTTCTATTATCCAGTGACCATTTAGATGTTCATAAATATCTTTATCACTTAGTTTCTTTAAATCATCTGTAAACCAAGAATCATCCATAGCAAGAAATCTAAGGAAAGTAGATTTTCCTGCGCCTTGTCCACCAACAAGACAAAGCATATATTCAAATTTACAGCCTGGATTAAAGACTCTTGAAATAGCACCAAGCATAAACAGTTTTAATGATTCTATAGCAAGTGGCGTTGGTTCAACACCAAGATATTTTGTTAGTACCTTGGAAAGTCTTTCCTGCCCATCCCACTTGAGAGAGTTCAACCAATCCCTTATTGGATGATATGAATTTTCAGCAGCTACGACTTTAACAGCCCTTTCAATATACTTGTCATTTTTCAGGCCGTAGTTTATTTCAAGGTGGGTGATAATGTTATCAAGGTCATTATCTGAAAAAGCTTTTGAAAAACGTTTCCAAGGCATTTTCTTTACAATGTCTCTACCGCTTGTAAACTCGTTAAATCGAATAGAACCTTTTAGAAGCTCATCTTCTCGTAAAACCAATTGGCAGTTTTCATTGCTTTGAACGACATTACCTTTTGAATCACGGCTTAAACGTTCTAAAAGCGGCATCTCATCATCAAGATAATTATCCAATTCTCCCGCATCTTTTAATTCTTTTAATAGCACTTTAGTCTCTGGTGTTATTGAGTTCATTGACTCTGTTTTTAACACGGGCAATCACCTCCTTGTAAGTATTCATGAAATCTAGTTGTTCATTTAATGTCGTATCTTCCAATTCCTCAATCATCACATCAATCATGTCTAGATTGTGCAAAGCTTCTTCAAATAGAGGATTACAGTTTTCTAATTCTTCAGGTGTGTGCGGAGCATAGTCTCGTTTTGCACAGTGAAGAATGTAGTAGTACTCATGCAAATAATTAAGAGCATCTCGCTTATAAAGCTGAAATGCTCTTAGTTCCTCTTGCTCTGTATTTGGTTTTTTAGCTTTATCATCGGGCTTATAGGGGGCTTTTATATCAATAGGAAGATTAAAGTCTGCTATAAGCTTTTTGGTGGCATCAAGTGGTGCTAGTCCAAACATCTGTTGAACAAAATTGATAACATCACCATCAGCTCCACATCCAAAACAATGAAATCGATTATCTACTTTCATGCTTGGATGCTTATCATTATGAAATGGACATTGGCACATTCCATTCCTAGAAACTTTTATCCCATAAAAAGAAGCTGCATCTCTTGTGGATACAGCTTCCTTTACACCTTTAAATATATTTGTCATCGTTCCACCTCGCATTCTTTATGCTTCTTTGTTCTGGTGAGATTTCTTTGTTCAACCAGAAGATGATTCTTTTTGAGAATTTCCATTGTACTAGGACGAGCCTTTTCTTTTATTTGATTAATAAGTTTTGATTTCTTTTCAGGATTCATTAAAGCATCTTTAATCCTTGTAATTACCTTAGAACCGATTTGCTGGATATAATCACCTAAAGAATCAAAATGTTTAATCAATGTTTTCTTAACGAGCCTTGGTTCTTTACATTGATTCGATTCAATCCATTTTTTGTACTTACTAATCATAGCCATATCTTCATCTCTAGCTTTATCAGCAATTTCTTCTACAAGCACATCGCAAGCTTTATCGTATACAGAACATGTAACTTCGTGAAGAAGTCCTTCAACATCTTCAATCTTAAGTTCTAGCTTTTCATTCATCGCTAGAAGCCTTTCGTTTTCTGCTTTCGCATTTTCATATAGAAGATTTAGCTTCTGAAATTTCGACTGCAGCTCTTCATAGTTAGCATTTAGTTTCTTGATGATATATTCCTTTTTCTCCAGATATTGCACACCACCATAGATAG
>JAFYYE010000177.1 GCA_017557715.1 Pseudobutyrivibrio sp. | reverse complement strand
TCAGCCGCCTTAGCGTATGCTTCCTCCAAAGAATCTGTATCCAGCATGATTCCAGTAATGATAAAAATCTTCTGCTTATAATTATCAAATGCTATTACATCATCAAACAGCATTAAATCCATATCCTTGAAATCATCCTCACCATGATTCTTTAGTTCAAGCTTTGGCTCTGCATATTTGATGTAGTCATAAGAAAAATATCCAACAAGACCACCTGTAAATGTTGGAAATCCCTCCAAAGTTGGTGTTTTATAATCCGCAATTACATGACGCAAAATTAATCCTGGATGAGAAACCTTTCGCTCCTCAATTAAAGTTTTATCCGCGCCATGATTTTCTTTAATCTTAACCACTCCATCCTGACAAGTGATCTCCATTTTAGGATTAAACCCAAGGAATGAATACCTGCCCCATGTCTCAGACTGACTTGCACTTTCAAGGAGATAACACTGATGGCTGGCATTCTTTAGAATTCTTACTGTCTCAATTGCAGTAAGACTGTCAGAAAGCATCTCTATTGCCACTGGAATACGCTTATATTCTCCTGTGGCTGCTATTTTTTTTACTTCTTCAATACTAGGAAACATAATATGCCTCTTTCATCTGCTTAACAAATTTTCCTACCTGCGATGGTGCATCCTTTCCATGCTCTGCAATGACTCTTACAATTGCAGAACCTACGATTGCTCCATCTGAAATATCTGCCATTTCAGCTGCTTGTGCTGGTGTTGATATACCAAAACCAACTGCGCAAGGTACATCAGTATTCTTCCTTACACGCTCAACGAGAGTCTTGATATTGCCATTAAGCTCTTTTCTGGTACCTGTAACACCAAGGCTTGAAACTATATAGATAAATCCCTTTGCACCGGCTGAAATCATATCGATTCTATCTTCTGAAGTTGGAGCAATCATTGAAATAAACTCAACTCCATAATCAGCTGCTATATCTTCAAACTCTGCTTTTTCTTCATAAGGAACATCCGGCAAGATGATTCCGCAGATTCCTGTTTCCTGACAACGTTTGAAGAATCTTTCACTTCCGTAAGAATAAACTACATTTGCATAAGTCATGAAAACCAGCGGAATATTTACCTCTTTGCTAACCTGCGAAACCATTTCGAAAACATCATCAGTTGTAATATTGTTCTTAAGAGCTCTAATATTGGCTTCCATGATAACTGGTCCTTCTGCTGTAGGATCTGAAAATGGAATTCCAAGTTCAATTAAGTCTGCCCCATTTTTCTCAAGCTCTTTTATTATCTTCTTTGTTGTCTCCAGATCTGGATCACCGCATGTAATAAAAGGGATAAATGCTTTTTTGTTATTAAATGCTTCTGCTATTTTACTCATAGATGTTCTCTCCTCTGTAACGTGCAATTGCGGCACAATCCTTGTCTCCACGACCTGAAACTGTAACCATGATTATCTGATTCTTGTCCATTGTAGGTGCCAGCTTCTTCGCATATGCGATAGCATGTGAGCTTTCAATTGCGGCTATAATTCCTTCTGTCTTTGCGATATACTCGAAGGCTTCAACTGCCTCATCATCTGTAACTGGAACATACTCTGCTCTTCCAATATCGTGAAGATAGGCATGCTCTGGTCCAACACCTGGATAATCAAGACCTGCTGAAATGGAATAAACTGGTGCAATCTGTCCATACTCATCCTGACAGAAATAAGATTTCATTCCATGGAAAATACCTACTTTTCCTGTGTTGACTGTGGCAGCTGTTTCGAAGGTATCGATACCGCGACCTGCGGCCTCGCAACCAATGAGTCTTACGTTTTCATCACCAATATAATGATAGAAAGAACCCATGGCGTTACTTCCTCCACCTACGCATGCAACTACAGCATCTGGTAATCTTCCCTCTACCTCTAAAATCTGTTGGCGTGATTCTCTTGAAATAACAGCCTGAAAATCTCTTACGATTGTTGGGAATGGATGTGGTCCCATTACAGAGCCAAGACAATAATGTGTGTCGTCAATTCTTGTAGTCCACTCTCTCATGCACTCTGAAACTGCATCCTTCAAAGTCGCTGTGCCACTTGTAACTGGCACTACATCAGCACCAAGAAGCTTCATTCTGTAAACATTAAGTGCCTGTCGCTTTGTATCCTCTTCTCCCATGAAAATTACACATTCCATATTAAGAAGTGCTGCGGCTGTTGCTGTTGCCACGCCATGCTGACCTGCACCAGTCTCAGCAATAAGTCTTGTCTTGCCCATCTTCTTAGCAAGAAGTGCCTGTCCAAGTACGTTATTAATCTTATGAGAACCTGTGTGATTCAAATCTTCTCTCTTAAGATAAATCTTTGCACCACCCAAATCCTTTGTCATCTTTTCTGCATAGTAAAGAAGACTTGGTCTGCCAGCATAATTATCAAGGAGTTCCTTTAATTCTTTATTAAATTCTGGGTCATTTTTATAATGATTGTAGGCTTCTTCAAGCTCATTTACGGCATTCATAAGAGTCTCAGGAATATACTGACCACCATGAATTCCAAATCGACCTGTAGTCTTTGACACTTTCTTATCCTCTCTTACCGCATTTACGAATTCTTTGATTTTATGTCCATCCTTAAGCTTGTCTGTTTCAATACCAGAGCTAACATCTACTGCATATGGATTAGTCTCTTCAATAGCCTTTGCTACATTCTCCTGATTAAGACCTCCTGCTAATATAAATGGTCTATCGATATATGAAAGAAGCTTCCAGTTAAATGTTTTGCCATCTCCCTTGCCTACATCAAAAAGAACCATGTCAGCGCTTGATTTTTCTGCCTTGATGATTTCCTCTGGAACATCTCCCTTAAAAGTTTTTATTACAGGTATGCTCTTATCCTGAAGCCCCTTAATATAGTCCTCGCTTTCGTTTCCGTGAAGCTGTGCCACATCAATAATCTTGTCATCATAAAGCTTTTCAATTTCAACAGGATTCGCATCTACAAACACGCCTACTGTTTTAATATCTGGATTAAGCATTGATTTAAGCTTTTTCGCCTTATCCCTAGTAACATTTCTTCTGCTTTTCTCATAAAATACAAAACCCACATATTCAGGCTTAACTTCATTAGCCTTCTTAATATCTTCTTCTCTAGTCAACCCACATAATTTAATCGCTGTCATATCAATTTCCTCTTAACTCTCTAAGCTTTGCCTTTTTATCCTCTGCTTTCATCAATGTCTCGCCTATGAGAACTGCATCAACTCTAGCCTCTTTTAAAAGCTCTATATCTTCTGGTCCACTAATACCACTTTCAGATACAAATATCACATCATCTGGAATCAACTCTCTTAATCGTCTGCTATTATTTGTATCAACCGAAAAGTCCTTAAGATTACGGTTGTTAACACCTATTAGTCTTGCTCCTGCTTTAATTGCTGTATTTACTTCCTCTTCATCATGAGCTTCAACTAATGCACTAATACCTAAAGTATCGCATATACGAATATAATCTTTAATTTGCTCTTCTGTCAGGATTGAGCAAATCAAAAGCACCGCCTTTGCTCCAAGAAGCTTTGCCTCATATATCATGTACTCATCAACAGTGAAATCTTTTCTGATACATGGGATATTCACTGTGTTTGCTATTTCTCTAAGATATTCATCACTACCTAAAAACCACTTCGGTTCCGTAAGTACTGAGATGCAATCTGCGCCAGCCTCTTCATATTCCTTAGCAATCTTTAAATAATCAAACTGTTCAGCTATGATTCCCTTTGATGGGGAAGCCTTCTTGCATTCACATATAAAGCTAATTCCTGGTTTCTTTAATGCCTCCTCAAATTCAAACTTTCCTTTCGGAAGCATCAAAGCTTCTTTCTTTACTTCTTCCAGTGATTTATATTTTTTTGCTTCCCCTACTCTATGCTTCGCGTGGGACCCTAGCTGCTGTAGTATGTTCATCAACTTCTCCTGCCTTTATCTCATTGCTGACTAAAATAAACTTCTCCAATGTTTCAAGAGCCTTGCCAGAATCAATTATCTCAGCTGCAAGCTTTATGCCATCTGCAAATGTGCTTGCCTTGCCACCAATATAAAGTGCTGCTCCAGCGTTCATAAGAACTGCATCTCTCTTTGGTCCCTTTGCTCCATTTAATATATCTCTTGTAATTTTTGCATTTTCTTCTGGGGTGCCACCCTTTAAATCTTCCTTTGTACAAGTATTGAATCCGAAATTCTCAGGCTGGATTGTGTATGTTCTGTACTTGCCGTCGTTGATTTCGCAAACCTTTGTAGGTGCACTCATTGAAATCTCATCCAATTTATCCTGTCCGTATACAACCATGCCTCGCTTCACACCCAAACTTGTAAGTACCTGAGCAAGTGGCTCTACAAGATATTCATCATAGACACCTAGTAACTGCATTGAAGGAGTTGCTGGATTTGTAAGTGGTCCTAAAAAGTTAAATACTGTTCTGAATCCAAGCTCTTTTCTGATTGCTCCTACATACTTCATTGAGGTGTGATACTTCTGAGCAAAGAAGAAACACATTCCAACTTTATCAAGAAGCTCAACACACTTATCTGGATCCTGCTGAATATTAACTCCAAGTGCTTCAAGACAATCAGCTGTTCCACAAAGAGAAGATGCTGCTCTGTTTCCATGCTTTGCAACCTTCATTCCACCAGCGGCAGCAACAATTGCAGAAGTTGTTGAGATATTAAAGCTGTGAGCATTGTCTCCACCAGTTCCTACGATTTCAAAAACATCCATTCCTGTCTCAACCTTCATAGCGTGCTCTCTCATTGCGGTAGCACAACCAGCGATTTCATTTGTTGTCTCAGCCTTTGCACTTTTTGTAGAAAGCGCTGCCAGGAACGCGGCGTTCTGAGTCTGTGATGTATCGCCATTCATTATCTCATTCATCACTGTGTAGGCTTCCTCATAAGTAAGATCCTCTTTGTTTACAATTTTTACAATAGCTTCTTTAATCATGTCTGTCTCCCTTCCCTATCGAGGACTTTTTGGAATAAAAAAGTCCTCGATAGAAACCATTTTTAATAGTTTCTATCAAGGACGAAAATTCTTTTCCGCGGTGCCACCTTGAATTCATAAGCTAAGCTTATGCGCTTACAGGATACCATCATATCCCTGGCAACTAACGAGTGCCTTCCGTCGTGCAATACTTTAGCTTACGCTATTTCCTCACGCCCTCTGGAGTCCATTCCCTAATCACTATCCTACTGCATCCCACCATCGCAGCTCTCTCTTAGACATCATGAAGAGGTACTCCTCTCCTTCATCGGTTTAAAGTGTTATTAAATTGAAGTAAATATACCATTCAAAAGGTTTGTTGTCAACCGCTTTTCTGAAAATTATTTAAAGAATTTCATTTACAGATTGCAATGTTTCTCCTAATGCTTCCTTCATTCGTGCTGAAATACCTTGTGCTTTATGAGATTGTCTATAATTTGTTCACAATGCCATGATATTATGTAGCTACGAGGTGTGTACCATGGAAGATAAAGAACTTAACAAGGGATTAATAAGTGATTCCGGTATAATTGAAGATGCTCATACAAAGCAGGCAAAAATATTTGTGTTTTTATGTGATATTATTGCTATTTGTTTGATTGCTCTTGGCGTGATTGCATTTATTAAGGGTAATTTCTAATGGAAAACGGCTATGATTTTAAAAGACGTATATACGAAGTGTTAGAAGTATCTTCTATTGGCGATGCTTCAAGCCGTGCTTATGATAAGCTAATGACTGTTGCTATAATCATAGGCTTAGTTCCTTTGACTTTAAAGGACAATAATCGCTATACACTATTAATCGACATAATCGTAAGCATTCTTTTTATAATAGACTATATAGCCAGAGTATATACAGCAGACTATAAGATGGGATATAAAAATTACAGAGCTTATATAGCTTACATTTTTACTCCTCTGGCAATATTTGATTTACTTTCAATATCTCCTATCTTGTATATCTTCTTACCAGTATCTACTATCATATCGTTATTTAGATTATTTAGAGTCTTTAGGGTATTAAAACTTGTAAGATACTCTAAAACAATGATTATTATTGCTAATGTAGTTAGAAAAGTTAAAAAGCAGTTACTAGCTGTTTTAATTCTTATAATTGTTTACATTGTTGTATCAGCCATGCTTGTGTTTCAACTGGAGCCGAATCTTTTTGATACATTTTTTGATGCATTGTATTGGGCCACTATTTCAATTACAACTATTGGATACGGAGATATTTATCCTGTAACTCCTGTCGGTAGACTTATAACAATGATTTCTGCACTTGTGGGAATGGCTGTGATTGCTTTACCGACTGGTATTATTACAGCAGCTTATATGGCCGAGATTACAAAGAAAAAGAGTAAATATGAGTTATAAAAAAGTCACCTCTTATGAGGTGACTTTTAATATGCTTATAATTTAATTATTTCTTGATTGAGCTCATGAAGTCTGGCATCTTGATGTTGAGCTCTGGAACTGAGCTCTCTGTAGGTGCCACTGGTGTAACAGTCTTCTGAACTGGTGTAGGTGTGATAGGTCTGTTAACTACTGGTGTAGGATTTGTCACGCCTGCCTGACCAGCTGGAGCTGATGTACGCTGCATGCTAGCAAGAATATCTGCGCTAGACTGTCTAGGCTGTGCATTGTAAACCATACCTGCAGAATTGCGGAATGCACCTACTGGTGTAGAAACTGGCTCACCAAGACCTGTAGCGATAACTGTAACAGATACTTCGTCATCCATAGTCTCATCAACTGTGATACCAAGGATGATATTTGCATCTGCGCCTGTCATATCCTGAACGTAAGATGTAGCTTCGTTAGCATCGTTAAGTCCAACATCACCACAGATATTAACGATAACATCTGTAGCACCCTGGATGCTTGTCTCAAGAAGTGGAGAAGCAACAGCCGCCTTAACAGCCTCAAGAGCCTTCTCATCACCCTTAGCAGAACCGATACCTACGTGTGCTAATCCCTTATCCTTCATAACAGTCTGAACATCTGCGAAGTCTAAGTTAATAAGTGAATTCTTAGTAATGAGATCTGTGATACCCTGAACAGACTGGTGAAGCACCTGATCTGCCATGCGGAAGCTCTCGCCGATTCCCATTGACTTGTTGCAGATTTCAACAAGCTTCTGATTAGGAATAACAATAAGAGTATCAACATTCTCCTTCAATCTTTCAATACCATTAAGGGCATTGTTCATACGAGGCTTTCCTTCAAACTGGAAAGGCTTTGTAACAATACCTACTGTAAGGATACCCTGTTCCTTTGCGATTCTAGCAACAACTGGTGCAGCACCTGTACCAGTACCACCACCCATACCACATGTGATGAATACCATATCAGAGCCCTTAATAGCTGCTGAAATATCCTCAGCGCTTTCTTCAGCTGACTTCATACCAACCTCTGGATTAGCGCCTGCGCCCTTACCACCTGTTGTTTTCTCACCTATAGCTAAAAGAGTAGGCGCCTTACATAAATCCAACGCCTGCTTATCAGTGTTGATTCCAATAAACTCAACTCCCCCAATACCCTCTTCAACCATACGCTTTACTGCATTATTGCCGGCGCCGCCTACGCCCACAACAATGATTCTGACAGGAGCCCCTGTCTCGTCAGTCGTAATGTTAATCAAAACTTTATCCTCCTTTTATTAAACCTCTACGGGAGGTCGAAAAAATTCTCTAATACCAAAATACTATATATAATATTATATTTTTTCACTCTATTTATCAACCGTTTTTTATCAAAAAAACGTATTTTTTATTCCGCCTCAGAATCCTTTTCAAATACAATATCTGTGCTGGCGCTAGAATAATTTTCTAGATGTAGTGTTCCACTCATACCTTCAAGTTGCGGTAGAATCCTCATT
>JAFYYE010000176.1 GCA_017557715.1 Pseudobutyrivibrio sp. | reverse complement strand
TGTAAGAACTGCAATATCCTTGAGCATTTCCTTACGTCTGTCGCCAAAGCCCGGAGCCTTAACAGCTGCAACCTTGAATGTGCCTCTGAGGTTGTTGAGGATAATTGTTGTAAGAGCCTCGCCCTCGATATCCTCAGCAATGATAAGAAGTCTAGCACCAGACTGAACAATCTGCTCAAGTACTGGAAGAAGTTCCTGGATATTAGAAATCTTTTTATCTGTAATAAGGATGTATGGATCATCAAGATTTGCTTCCATCTTATCCATATCTGTGCACATATATGCTGAAATATATCCTCTATCGAACTGCATACCTTCTACAAGGTCAAGCTCTGTCTGCATTGTCTTAGATTCCTCGATTGTGATAACGCCATCGTTAGAAACCTTTTCCATAGCATCTGCAACCATCTGTCCAACTTCGTCATCACCTGCAGAGATAGCAGCTACTCTTGCAATCTGCTCCTTGCCATCTACAGCCTTAGACATAGCTGAAATAGCTTCTGTTGCACACTCAACAGCCTTCTTCATGCCCTTTCTAAGAACGATTGGGTTTGCACCTGCAGCAAGGTTCTTCATACCTTCCTTAACCATAGCCTGTGCAAGAACAGTAGCTGTAGTAGTACCATCACCAGCTACATCATTAGTCTTTGTAGCAACCTCTTTTACAAGCTGTGCACCCATGTTTTCAAATGGATCATCAAGTTCAACATCCTTCGCAATAGTAACACCATCGTTTGTGATAAGTGGAGCACCATAAGACTTTGCAAGAACAACATTACGTCCCTTAGGTCCAATTGTAACTCTAACTGTATTTGCTAATTTATCAACGCCTGCCTCTAAAGCCTGTCTAGCCTCTGCACCGTACTTAATTTCCTTTGCCATTTTTATCTACCTCTTTTCCCAATTTATTATTCTACAACTGCAAGAATATCATTCTGACGAACAATAATATACTCTTCGCCTTCAAGTTTTACTTCTGTACCAGCGTACTTAGAATAAATAACCTTCTGGCCTTCTTTAACCTGCATAGTAATTTCTTTACCATCTACAACCCCACCTGGACCAACAGCAATAACCATAGCCTCCTGTGGCTTTTCCTGCGCTGCTGATGCAAGAATAATTCCTGATTTTGTAGTCTCTTCTGCCTCGCACTGCTTTAACACAACACGATCTGTTAATGGAACCAATTTCATTTTATATTACCTCCTAAAAATAATAATCCAATTCAATCTGTTAGCACTCTATATTTTCGAGTGCTAATCACAAAAAGTATAATAGGATTCTATTGAAAAACTTTCAACTAAATCCGATTGCAGTAATTCAACAGAATCCTACTAAAAGCTCTCTTTTTCTCTTATTTACTCTTTTTTTCTCATTATTACACTTTTTGGCAACTTAGAAAGAAATGAGTTTTTAAGGCTATCGCCGCCTACTGCCACAAGGTGTTTAAATACATCCAACACTAAAGCCTGATTTTCGGGATCCAATGCCTGTATTTCCATTGTAAGGCTGGCAATTGAACGTACCTTCTTACTGGTTATATGTGACATCTTTGTTGCTCCAGAGCTTGCAAGAGACGCGAAGAAAACATCTCCAAAGGCTGCTCTGGTATCATAATCAAACTTCTCAACCCATTCTTTAATAATTTCATCTATTAGAACAGATGAATTAGCCAATTCTGCTGCCGCAAATCTATTCCGAACAACCTGCCATGATAATAAATCATGCTGATTTATTCCTTTTGTATTGCTGACAATAACAGATGTTTTAGCCTTTGTATATAGCATCATTCCAATAATAGATTCATTAGGAATTAATTTATGCACCCTTTTTACAATTGATTTATATTGCTCTGTTTTAAGTATTTCTGGAATAAACCCAGGACCATCATTATTATAAATTGCAATAATATTGTCTTTAATATGAGGCTTACAGAAAGCACAACCATAAACTGCGAAATTCCCGCCTTTAGAATGCCCACCAACTCTAAGGGGTTTCATTGTTCTGGCAAAATTTTTATTAAGGTATTCAACTGCTTTAAGCTGTCCACCAGTGCCATCGGAAAAACACATGTTAAAGTCTTCTTTCCAGCCTACAAGTGTGTCATCAGTTCCTCTAAATGCGACATAAATCGTTCCATCCGGCAAATAAAAACTACACACCGCAAATTGGCTCTGATTTTCTGCATCTACTTCGTTTACAAAACCCGAGAGCTTAATTCCTCCAAAACGCTTAGAATGCGCCATTTTTTGCATCAAAAAAGGAGCAAGCCTAGTAAAGGTAGCCTTTGCTCTAAGCTCCTCCTCTGTATATTTTGCAAAAAATAAATCGCAAGCATCTTCTATTGAAATCTTTTCTTTAAGTCCGGGGCCTGGGACAATCCCATCAAAAGCAGTGTATACAAGCTCGCACAAAACAGCATTGTCCACTTCATTAAACGGATCTATATCGAAAGGAACATCCCCTCGCCAAACCAGATAATCTTCAATGTTAGCCATAATTTACAAAATTTAATCCTCAAATAAAGAATCCGAGCTCTGCTCTGTTTTATAGGAATCGCTGAAATAATCCTGTGGCTCATCCTCAAAAATCGAATCATCCACAGCTTTTTTAGCAGTAGAAGGTGCATCTTCCATATTTCTACTATAATTTCTATCAGAGTCCTTTTTATAATCGTGCAAGCCAATTGCCATAAGTAACAATGAAAATAGTGATAAACCACCAATTACAATCATATATACCCAGCAATAAAAAATATAGCCAAAATCTTTCCATGGTGTAAACAATAAGAACACAACACTAGCAGTTACTGACACTAAGCCAAAAAACAAACTTACAAAACATGTGCCACGCTGCATGTGGAACAAAGCAAATGATTGCTGGAGCATTACTGCACCAAGCACGAGCCCGATAAGACAAATCAATGCATCAATATATCCCGAAATAGTATTGGCCTGAAAAATAAAAAGTGCACCAATAACTACAAGAATTACTCCCATGGTAAAACCATAATTAGATATTTTGATATATTCGTGATTGAAAAAATATTTAATCATATACCATGCACCAAAGCAGATGAAAAATATTCCCACTGCAAGCACAGAATAAGAATAAACTAAATTTGAAACTAAGTTTGCATCTAAAACTACAAAACAAATTCCTAAAGCCAGATAAATAAGAGATGCAACAATGTGTGCAACCAATGCCACTTTTGAATCCTTTATTTCTTCTGAATTTCTAGCCATTACAATCCTCCTCCGATCAGCTAAATATAATTGCAATAAGGTTGATTAAACCATGCGCTACAAAGCACATCCATAATCTTTTATTTTTGACATACATAAAACCAAGTGCCAAACCAACAATTACTGCATATATGAATTGTACTATATTATTATGTATAATTCCAAAACAAATTGTAGATAATACTACAGCTTGCACAGGTCCGTACCATAAACATAACTGCCCTGCAATAATTCCACGCATTAACAACTCTTCTAAGACAGGGATTACCAGAGCATTACAGAGAATTTTAATCCATAAACTACCATCGGTCAGTGTTTTACTTGCCTTTGAAAAATTAGCTGAATGGTATATTAGCCCACTTTTGGTTAGAATAATATTTGTTAAAACACCAACAACTACAACAAGTATTACCCATATTATACTTTTTATTATTTCATTTTTTTCTATATGAGATGGAATTAGTTTTGGCATTCCTTTGTATATTATCCACATTGGTAATAAACAAAATAATGCTGCAATAAGCAGGCACATTAGCCTGCCTATATTTGCAGCATATAAATCCATCAAAAAAGAACTACCAAGCTGATAGACAATAAAATAAACCAACAAAGGATATATTATTTGAATTACTCGATTAGTCTTAATTCGATTCAATGTAATCTAACACCTCACTTGGGAAATCAAAGATTTCTAAGGCACCATGTTCAACCATTTCTTCAGTAGAACCAAATCCCCAGGAAACTCCTATGCAATCAATGCCAGCAGCCTTTGCTCCATCTACGTCAAATTTAGTATCTCCAATAAGAATAGTCTCTTCCTTTTGATGCCATGGCGCTCTGCTGAAGCAAAGATTAATTACCTGCTCCTTGGTATTAACCTTTGCATCCATTGTAGCACCACAGATATCAGTAAAATATTTATCTATTCCTAAATACTCAAGAATCTTTTTTGCAGTAGGTTCTGGCTTTGAAGTACAAACAAAAAGACAGTAGCCTCTTTTTACAAGTGCCTCGAGCAGGCCTTCGATTCCCTCAAATGCTTCAACATTTAAACATCCATTTTCAGCATCATAATAATGTCTATATGTTGCAACTGCATCTTTAAAATCCTCGTCCTTTATACATAAATAATTAGGAAAAGAATATGTAAAAGGAGGACCTACGCATTTACGAAGTGTAGCATACTCAGGAATCTCATATCCATATTTGGTAAGTGTAATTTTAAGTCCTTCTATGATACTTGGAGCTGAGTCAATCAATGTACCATCCAAATCAAAATAAATGTTTTTTATCACTTTTTAACTCCTTTAGTATCACGACTTCCAATGTGAAGTCGATTAAGCGCCACGACTTTGTCCTTAACTTTTACTTCAATTGAATCACCTTCCGAAAGGACGTAGATGTTTGTGAGCTCATCACCCTTTGCAAGTTTAATTCCTCTAACTCCCGCAGCGGTCTTCTTCTTTTCAGGAATAGTATCCCCTTCAATTCTAAGGAACATATCCTTCGCAGACTGCATAACTACAGTATCTCCAGGGTTGAGAATCTTAACGCAAATCACTTCGTCTTTGTCATTGAGCTTTGTGGCAGCTATTGTTTTTCTTGTAACATCAAATTCACTACCATCAACAAGCTTAATCATAGCCTGCTTTGTACCAAATATAAGTTTCTTGCCCTTAATATTCTCCATTGCATCGGCAAAAATCAGATTTTCTTTTGTAAGGTCAATCTTTGAACCTTTTTCAGCGGTATCAATTGGTTGACCTTTATCTCTAAACTTACCAAATGGAAGGCTTAAAACCTTAATAGTATGCATATCGCCCTTTTCAGTAAAGAGACAAATCTTATCTACATTCTTACAGAAAACTATCTTCTTCGATTCTATCTCAGCAGCCTCTTTGTTGCGTTCGTAAGTAGGCATATCAACAACACGTGCGTATGCAAATCTATCGATAAGAACAGCTACATCAATAACCTCGATAGGTTTCTCCTCAACAACAGCTTCCTCTACATTATCGATAACTGTGCGACGATCTCTAGCATATTCCTTCTTAATAGCCTGAAGATCTTTGATGATAACCTTTGCCATCTCTGCACGAGAACCAAGAATCTTTGTATACTTGGCAATCTTATCCATTGTCTCAGCGTAATCGCCACGAAGAGCCTCAATTTCCAAACCAATCAAGCGGTGAAGACGCATATCTAAAATTGCCTGAGCCTGTCTGTCAGTAAAACGAAGCTGCTCTGCATCAAGCTTTGACTTCTGAGATTTGAATTTAATTCCTGCAGTAATTCCATCAACAAGACAAGCTTTTGCCATTTTAATATCCTTGGAACCACGAAGAATTTCAATAATCAAATCAATAACATCACAGGCTTTAATGAGACCTTCCTGGATTTCCTTCTTCTCCTGCTCCTTGCCAAGAAGATGTGTGTACTTTCTTGTGCAAAGCTCATACTGGAAGTCAACGTGATGACGAATGATTGGCACAATTCCAAGAGTCTCTGGCTTGCCGTCTGCTACAGCAAGCATATTTACACCAAATGTATCTTCTAAACGAGTCTTCTTATAGAGAAGATTGAGAACATTCTGAGCATCAGCGCCCTTTCTAAGCTCAACAATAATTCTCATTTGCTCGCCCTTAGACTGATTTGAAATATCCACAATATCATTTGTTTTCTTTGTCTCAACAAGACTATAGATATCATTTAAGAATTTACCAATATTGGCACCAATCATTGGATAAGGAATTTCTGTGATAACAATCTGTTCCTTACCACCTTTGACCTTTTCGATTTCAGCCTTACCACGAATCTTGATTTTACCTACACCTGTAGAATAAATCTCAAGCAAATCATCCTTATTTGTAACGATACCACCTGTAGGGAAATCTGGGCCAGGAATAATCTGCATCATTTCAGCGGTGTTAATATCTGGATTCTTCATGTATGCAATTACACCATCTACAACCTCGCCAAGATTGTGCTGAGGGATTGATGTAACCATACCTACAGCAATACCATCAGAACCATTGATTAGAAGGTTTGGTACACGAACTGGTAGTACTTCTGGCTCCTTTTCTGTCTCATCATAGTTTGGAATAAAATCTACAACATTTTTATCCAAATCACTTAGATAAACTTCTTGTGCAACCTTTGCAAGTCGAGCCTCAGTATATCGCATGGCAGCAGCACCATCACCTTCGATGGAACCAAAGTTACCGTGGCCATCCACAAGAGGAAGGCTCTTCTTAAAATCCTGACTCATAACAACGAGTGCTTCGTAGATAGAACTATCACCATGTGGATGATATTTACCCATTGTATCACCAACGATACGGGCAGATTTCTTATATGGTTTATTATAATCAACCTTCAACTCATACATATCGTAAAGAGTACGACGCTGTACAGGCTTAAGACCATCACGAACATCTGGTACTGCACGGGCAAGTATTACAGACATAGAATAGTCAATGAAGGATTTTTGCATTAATTCTGAATATTCTGTTCTAATTATTTCTTGTGGCATTTGAATAAGTAACCCTTTCTCATTTTA
>JAFYYE010000175.1 GCA_017557715.1 Pseudobutyrivibrio sp. | reverse complement strand
TTGTTGACTATAGTCTATAGGATTGATAAAATTATACCCGAGTTTAGCTATGCGCTCGGGAGAATAAATAATGGGAACAACTGGCATAAGTTACAGACATAAATATAAAAGAAAACGAAGAAATAGGCTTCTTATTTTCATAGGCGTAGTGGCTATATTTTTGACATGCGCTGGAGTAGGAGCCTATTTTTATTATGATTATTCTCATAGAGTATATGAGGCTTGTGTGATAGAGCTTGGAGGCGAAATCGAAGCCAAGGATTTCCTTAAGGATGAGTCAAAAAAAGCAACATTTACTCCAGATACAAAGATAACTACTGAGAAAGCTGGCACATATAGAGTGGGCATTTATTCAGATCCATTTACTTATGATTGCGAACTTCAGGTGCAGGATACTGTGGCACCAGAGCTTTCGGTTAAATCTATTACCCGCACAAAAGAAGAAATTCCAGAAGCAGAAGATTTTGTAGTTTCAGCCGAGGATGCATCAGGCGAGGTGAAAATATCTTTTGAAAATCCGGTGAGTGTTTCTGAGTATGGAGTGATTCCTGTAAAGATTGTGGCTGAGGATGCATCTGGCAACAAGACTACCGCGGAGACCACACTTAATCTTGTGGAAGAATATGATATCGTGCCTCCTGTAATTGAAGGGCAGCTTAATAAGACTGTTTACATGGGCCAGGGAATCAGCTTTAAAAACGGTATTGTTGTCACAGATAATGTAGATAAAAATATAGAGATTCAGGTGGACAGCAGCCATGTAAATATGGATGTTCCAGGAGAATATCCTATAATTTACACTGCCACAGATTCCATGGGAAATATGGATTTGGCAGAGGGCACCATCACAGTAATAGAGGTGCTCTATTCAGAAGACCAGGTTTATGAACTGGCAGATGAGGTTCTAGCAGAAATTATAAAGCCTGGTATGTCAGATTATGATAAGGCTCATGCTATATATGTTTGGATTCAGGGACATATCGGATATAGCGAGAGTACTGACCGCGGAGACTGGCTTAAGGGCGCTTACGATGGACTGAAAAATCGTCATGGTGATTGCTACAATTATTTTGCAGTTGGAAAGGCTTTACTTACCAGAGCAGGTGTTAAGAATGAGGATATAGAAATTATTCCAACAGCTACCCGTCATCATTTTTGGAGTGTTATTGATTGCGGAGAGGGCTGGCGTCATTTTGACTGTACACCACGTACAGATAAAACATTCAAGGGATTTTATGTAACCGATGAGGATTTGATGGCATACTCCAGCGAGCATTACCGTTCTCATAATTATGATAGAGAGGTTTATACATACTTCAATGAATAAAAAACTAGGCATAATCGGTGGCCTCGGCCCCATGGCAACAGCGTATTTCATGCGTCGAATAATCGAGTTAACCGATGCCAAAAACGATCAAGAGAATATAGAAATGATTATATATAACTGTCCATCTATTCCAGACAGGACAGGTTTTATTTTGGGAGCGAGTAAAGAGAATCCGCTGCCAAATATCTTGGAGCTTGCACATAATTTGGAGCGTCAAAATGTGGATTATATAGCCATGCCATGCATTACCGCTCATTTCTTCCACGACCAGCTTGCAGATAGCGTGTTCATTCCTGTTAGTAATGGAATCAAGGAGGCAGCGCAATATCTTTCGGCTCGCGGCATAGAAAAAGTTGGAATCATGGCTACAGACGGCACCGCCGCAATGCATCTGTTTGACTCAGTGTTTAAGGATTATGATATCAAATGTATCTATCCTGATGAGGCTGGGCAGAAGCAGGTGATGAGTATCATCTACGATGATGTTAAGGCTGGACAGCCGGTAGATATGGAGGCTTTTGGGCAGGTTAAAAATCAGCTACTTAGTGCTGGCGCCCAAGTGGTTATTCTTGGTTGCACAGAGCTTTCCATTGTAAAACGTGATTACGAAGTAGGCGCCCATGTCCTTGATATTGTGGATGTGTTGGCGGCGGACTGTGTAAAAAAATGTGCAAAACCAAGATCAGAATGCGAGAATTTAATTACTGAGGTATAACGAAATGCAAAACAATGTATTAGATTATTTAGAGGGAAGTTTGGCCCGTGTTCCAGACAAAATCGCATATGCGGATGATGAGGTGCAACTTTCATTTTTGGATGTTAAAAGAATAATGGATTCTGTGGGAACAGGTCTATTAAACAGAGGCTGCAAGCGTGAGCCAGTTATTGTGTTCATGAAGAAGAGCCCAAATACTATTGCTACATTTTTCGGTGTAATAAATGCAGGTTGCTACTATGTTCCAATCGATAGCGAGATGCCTGCTACACGTATAAATCTTATTTTAGATAACTGCAAGCCACGTGTTATCATCTGCGATGAGAGCACTGTAGAGATTGCTGAAGGATTTGATTATAAAGCAGAAATCGTTCTGTTTTCAGATATCGTAAATACGAATCCGGATATGGATGCACTTGCACTTGTTCGCAAGAAGGCTATTGATACAGATCCAATCTATATCGTATTTACGTCAGGCTCCACTGGTGTGCCAAAGGGCGTTTGTGCCTGCCATCGCTCTGTTATCGATTATATCGAGCAGCTTTCAGAGACTCTTGGATTTAATGAGGATACTATCTTTGGAAATCAGACACCACTTTACTTTGATGCCTGCCTCAAGGAGCTTTATCCTACACTTAAGTTTGGCGCTACTACATATCTTATTCCACATTCTTACTTTATGTTCCCAATCAAGCTTGTGGAATACATAAACGAGCACAAGATCAACACTGTTTGCTGGGTAGTTTCTGCCCTTACAATGATTAGTGCATTTGCTACATTTGATACAGTGATTCCACATACATTAAGAACTATCGCCTTTGGTAGTGAGGTGTTCCCAATCAAGCAGTTTAGATTGTGGAGAGCTGCCTGCCCTGAGGCAAAGTTCTTTAATCTCTACGGTCCTACTGAGGGCACAGGAATGTGCTGCTACTATCCAGTAGAAAGAGAATTTGCAGATGATGAGGTAATCCCAGTTGGATTCCCATTTAAGAATACAGAGATTCTTCTATTAAAGGAGGACAATACTCTTGCAACTGATGGAGAGCAGGGCGAAATTTGCATCCGCGGTACATCAGTTACTCTCGGTTATTACAACAATCCCGAGAAAACAAACGAGGCCTATGTTCAAAATCCTTTGAACACAGCATATCCAGAGATTATTTATCGCACTGGTGATATTGGTCACATCAATGAATACGGAGAGCTTATTTTCCACTCACGTAAGGATTTCCAGATTAAGCATATGGGTCACCGCATCGAGCTTGGAGAAATCGAAGCCAATGTAAATCTTGTTCCAGAGATAAAGCTTTCAGGCTGCATCTACGCCAAGGAGCAGGGCAAAATCGTCCTTTACTATGTAGGCGACATCACAGAAGGTGACCTTATCAAAGCATTAAAGACAAAATTACCACGTTACATGCTTCCTAATAAGGTGAACCGTCTCGAAGAGATGCCATTCACAGCCAATGGAAAGATTGACCGTGTAACGTTAAGCAAGATGTATAATAAATAGGGCAAAACAAATGGATTCCTTAACTACCAGATTTGCAAAAAATTTTGGAATTAAATAATTATTATGGAGGATAAATAAATGAACGAATTATTAGAGATTTTAAGCGACTTACACCCTGAGGTGGATTTTACTACTGAGAAGGGATTAGTGACAGGAGGAATTCTTGATTCCTTTGATATTGTATCTCTTATTTCAGAGATTAATGAGGAGTTCGATGTTACTATCAGTGCAGCTGAGCTTACACCAGAGAATTTTGATTCGGCAGAGACAATCTATGCTTTAATCAAGACTAAGTTAGATGATGAGGACTAATTAAATGTTATTTACTAGCTACGCATTTTTATCATTTTTATTAGTTGTATTTATAGTGTATTATTTGCTTCCAGGTAGGGCTCAATGGTCCTACCTGCTTCTTGCAAGTTATGCTTTTTATTATATGTGCGACCCAAGATACCTAATCTTTATTGCTATTACTACGGTCAGCACATTTTTTGCTGCAAAGGTTATTTCCGATAAGAAAGTTGCTTTTGATGCCTGGTTCAAGGAGCACAAAAAGGAATATGAAAAGGAAGAGAGAAAGGCTCTAAAGTCAAAGGAGCAGTCTGCTGAGAAAAAGATATTTCTTGCATGTCTACTTTTTAATTTAGGCATTCTTGCAGTTACAAAGTACACCAATTTCACAATTGCAAATATCAATTCTATTATCAGTGCTTTTGGAAGTCCAAGCGGTATTTCATTTGTAGATTTGATTATCCCAATGGGTATATCATTCTATACATTTCAGTCAATGGGATATCTTATTGATGTCTACAATGGCAAGTTTGAGGCCCAGAAGAATTTATTTAAGTTTGCTTTATTTGTATCTTTCTTCCCTCAGTTAGTACAGGGACCTATTAGCCGTTATGCTGATTTGAGCCAGACTCTTTTTGAGGAGCATAGATTTAATTGGCGTACAGTAAGCTTTGGATTGGAGAGAATCCTCTGGGGCTTTTTCAAAAAGCTTGTTATTGCAGACAGAATCCTAGTGGCAGTTAAGGCTATTATCGCATCGCCTGATACCTACAATGGCTTTTATGCTTTTGCAGGTGCCATGTTCTATGCATTAGAGCTTTATGCTGATTTTACAGGTGGTATTGATATTACAATCGGTGTGGCAGAGACTATGGGCATCAAGGTTACAGAGAACTTTAGACGACCTTACTTCTCTAAGAACATCAAGGAATACTGGAACAGATGGCACATCACAATGGGTACCTGGTTTACTGATTACATTTTCTACCCAATCAGTGCCAGCCAGTTTATGATGAAGCTTTCTAAGAAGAGCCGTGTCCGTCTTGGAAATAATCTTGGAAAGAGAGTGCCAGTTTATTTATCTAGTTTTATTGTTTGGTTCACTACAGGTATCTGGCATGGTGCCAGCTGGAACTTTATCGTATGGGGACTTGGTAACTTTGTTGTTATCATGATTTCTCAGGAGTTGGAGCCTTTCTATCGTTGGTTCCACAGCAAGGTTAAAGTAGAAGGTACATTTGGCTGGAAGCTATTTAGAGTTGTTAGAACTGTGCTGATTATGTCATCACTTCGTATGTTTGATTGTTATAGAAATGTTCCACTTACATTCAAGATGTTTGGAAGTATTTTTAGTCAGTCAAGTTTATCACAGCTTAATGCTGAGGCCTTTATCGGAATGGGAATTACTGGCTATGACTATGCAGTTGTTTTTGTTGGAATGCTTGTGCTTGTGGCGGTCAGCTTGATCCAGCGCAGTGGTTCAGTACGTGGTAAAATCGCTGCTAAGGCTGCACCAGTTCGATTTATTATTTGGTATGGTTTATTTATGGCTACTGTTGTTTTCGGAGCTTATGGAATTGGATATTCCGCAAGTCAGTTTATTTACAATCAGTTTTAGTCGGAGGTATTAATGAAAAAATTTATATCAATTATATTAGCTGTCAGCATTGCTATCTCCGGCCTTGTCCTTGCTACCAAACTTTTAGAGCCAAAGTATATGTCAGGCATTCTAGAGGGAGCAATGATAGAAGAGTACTATGATGACCCTACGGATCACAACGTAGTCTTCATTGGAGACTGTGAGCTATATGAGAATATTTCTCCGGTTTACTTATGGGAGAATTTCGGAATCAATTCGTATATACGTGGCAGTGCACAGCAGCTTATTTGGCAGTCATATTATTTGGCTGAGGATACATTAAAGAGAGAGCATCCTGACGTAATCGTCTTCAATGTGCTTTCCATGAAATACAACGAGCCTCAGAACGAGGCTTACAATAGAATGTCCATTGACGGAATGAAATGGTCTTTAAGTAAGGTGAATAATATCAAGACATCCATGACAGAGGAAGAGCATTTTATTGATTACGTATTTCCGTTACTAAGATATCACAGCCGCTGGAGCGATTTGAATTCAGAAGACTTCAAGTACATATTCCATCGCGATAAGGTTTCTTTCAATGGTTATTATATGCGTGTAGATGTAAAACCAGCAGAGGATGTTCCAGAAGGAAAGCCTCTTGCAGATTATCAGTTTGGTGAT
Organism: Pseudobutyrivibrio sp.; assembly: GCA_017557715.1. Taxonomy (GTDB): domain Bacteria; phylum Bacillota; class Clostridia; order Lachnospirales; family Lachnospiraceae; genus Pseudobutyrivibrio. Next base: position 7,463 of record JAFYYE010000175.1, on the reverse strand, counting down.
AACGCATATACGTATTTAGATAAGCTAACAAAGCTTTGTAAGGATAATGATGTGAAGCTAGTGCTTGTGAAGGCACCTACTCTTTATCCATATTGGTATGACCAGTGGGATAAGCAGATTGAGGATTATGCTAAGGCAAATGATTTAACTTACATCAATTTCCTTAATCTTCAGGATGAGATGGGACTTGATTGGAGCAAGGATACCTATGATGGCGGACTTCATCTTAATCTTGCAGGCGCAGAGAAAATGAGTGAAGTGTTTGGTGAGATTTTATCGACTGATTTCGCTGTTCCAGACCGAAGAGGAGAGGAATCCCTTGAAAAGTACTGGGATGGTGTTAAGACTCGTTATAACACTGAAATTGATCGCCAGAACACTAATTTAAAGCTTTATGGAACTGTTCACGCCCCAGAGGAGAATTAATAATGAAATTTGTGATTCAAAGAGTAAATGAAGCATCTGTTGCAGTTGATGGAAATGTAATTGGACAAATCGGAAAAGGATTTCTAGTTCTTATCGGTGTGTCGGATTCTGACACAAAAGAAATTGCAGACAAAATGGTTAAGAAGCTTTTGGGACTTCGTATTTTCGATGATGAGAATGATAAGATTAATTTATCTCTCACTGATGTAGGAGGTTCCCTTCTTTTGATTTCTCAGTTTACATTATATGCTAATTGTAAGAAGGGTTATCGTCCATCCTTCACTGATGCTGGCGCACCTGACTTTGCAAACGAAATGTACGAGTATATCATCACACAGTGCCGTGATGCTGGATATCATGTGGAGACAGGAGAGTTTGGAGCTGATATGAAGGTTTCCCTTCTCAATGATGGACCATTTACAATAGTTTTAGACTCAGCAGAGATATGCTAAAAATGAGGTGTAAAAAAGCTACCCACGAGGGTAGCTTTTATTTTAATGTATCGATACCAAAATATGTGCAATAGATTTAAATACACTTGGTTTTTTAGTCACCATTTTAATTAATGCATCTTCATAGTGACCTTCCTTGTAAGCTCTCACAAGTTTTGATTCTCTTCGCTTAATGTTTTCCCCATTCATAGCATTTACCTCCATAATATGCCAATCAATAAAGTAAAACATTAATCCCCCAAAAAACATCACACTTTTGTGTGGTGTGTAATTAGAAGTATAACCTAATCTATATGTAAAAAGTATGAAGCAAATAGTATATCACTGTGATTTTTCAGTGAACTCAGTTTTATCCCACCGAACCGACCGAATCGCCACTTGTGGCGATGAGACCTTGGACCCCGGGGCCAAGGAACTCATCGGCACATAAAAAAATAACCAGAGCTTTATGCTCTGGTTATCTTTTTTACCGTGCGGAAGGCGGGACTTGAACCCGCACGCTCGCAATGAGCACAAGATCCTTAGTCTTGCTCGTCTGCCAGTTCCGACACTTCCGCGTGTCTTAACGACAAGAAGTATAATATCAAAGGAACCACATATAGTCAACACCTAAATTACATTTTTTTCAAAAATTTATTATAAAATCTTTTCTAAGGGAAAATAGTGTGTTATTATATTAAAATTCATTAATGTAAAATTAAATTGTACAAAATTTAAAAAGGAGTTAATTATGCTATTTACAATACTTCTTATCATAGTGACATTGCTTTATTTAGTTTTAATGGAGCTATCTAAAAACATATTAGCAGGATGGGTTGTTGCAATTATAGCAGCCATTATCATGTTTGTTGAAAGATCTATGTTGAAAAAGATGAATCTGAACACAAAAAAGGTTCATATAATCTCATGGGTGGCATTCATAGCAGTTCTTGCTATCAACTTTATGCTTACAACACCTCCTTATATTAATGTGCCGGCCGTGGATAATAAGAATCCTAAAAAGACAGAGGCTGTTCATGTGGAGCAGGGTTATCTGACTGGTGTGTATAACGAGGATGAATCTGTGAAGGTGTATGCAGGCATTCCTTATGCGGCACCTCCGGTGGGGGATTTGCGTTTCAGAGAGCCAGTAGCACCTGAAAGCTGGGATGGAGTTCGCAGTTGTGATAAATTTGGCCCTATGGCGATGCAATCCCGTAGCAATCCAATGATGGATAGTCTTTCACATATTCTTGGATGGCATGATTATCAAGTGAAATTTGGAGATGAATATCTTGAAGTTATGAGTGAGGATTGTCTCTATTTGAATGTGTGGGCACCTGCTACCGATGAAAAAGAATTGAAGCCTGTTATTTTCTATGTACATGGCGGCAGTCTCACAACAGGTCAGTCTTCATATACGGAGTATAGAGGAGAAGATTTAGCAAAGCAGGGTGTTGTCTTTGTAAACTTTGCTTATCGACTTGGCGTTTTTGGATACTATACTGCTGACGATTTAAAGTCAGAGTCAGAAAATGGTACCACAGGTAACTACGGTCTTCTCGATCAGATTGCAGCTCTAAAGTGGGTTCATGATAATATCGAGAGCTTTGGCGGTGACCCAAATCAGATTACTATCGCAGGAGAATCTGCTGGCGCATCAAGTGTTAATGCACTTTGCGTATCACCACTTACAGAAGGACTGTTCAATTATGCTATCGCAGAGTCGAGTGGAATTGTTGCAGTGGAGCCATTCCACACATTCCGCTCATATGATGTGGCATTAGAAGAAGGTAAGAAGGTAAGAGAGACATTTGGCGTCACATCTTCTGATGAGCTTCGAAATATATCAGCCAAGACTCTTCTTAATAATGATAGCAACCAGTCGGCAATGACAGTGGACGGTTATGCTATTGTTGAACAGCCATATCTCACCTATGAGAAGGGAAATAATCACGAAAAGGCATTGCTAAATGGTTTTAATGTTAAGGAATCAGATGCTTTTCTCTTGACAACAGAAGCTACCAAGGAAAACTATGAGGAGCTTTTGGCGGAGGACATTGGGGACCAGGCAGAAGAGATGGCACAGGTGGTTCCTGCCGACACACCACAGCGTGATCAGCATTTCATAGTGGATAAATTGGGAGATGCCAAGGGTGCTCTTAATGTTGCCTATTCTGCAATATGGTTTAGTTACTCGCATTATCTATGGAATAATTATTTGATAGACCAGGGCGTTCCTACATATGAGTATTACTTCACGAAGGAAAATAACAGTCTGTCAAACTACCATGCTGGTGAGCTTCCATATGCATATGGAAATTTATGGAGACATCCAGGATTATACGATGAAGAAGATTACAAATTATCGGAAACAATGCAGAAGTACTGGGTGAATTTCGCTAAGACAGGAAACCCTAATGGTGAAGGCCTTCCAAAATGGGAGATGCGTTCCGCAAATCAAAATAAGCTACTTCAATTAGATACAACAATACAGATGGTTGATGATCCTAATAAGGAAATATATAAGGTCATCGATAAATATCAGGATTCTTTAAGATAAGATTAAAAGGCAACCGTAAAGGTTGTCTTTTTCTTTATAAATTTGTAACAAAAAGGTAATTTTAATTATGTGGAAATAGGTCGTATTCATGGAGTATACTATACTTATTGAATTAGGGAGAAATACTATGACCTTTTCAGATTTGAACTTTATTGTTAGAGCGTTGCCTCTATTTTTAATTCTATATTATATTTTTCCAGCCAAGGTTAGACCTTGGCTTCTTCTTGTTGCCAGCTTAGCATTTTACTGTGCAAATGATTGGAAGTTTGTGGCATTGCTAATCGGTGCCACTGCCATCAATTATGGTTTTGCAAAACTTGTATATAAAAAGAAGAAGTGGGCGTTAGTTTTATCTATCATTTTTAATGCAGGACTTCTTACAGGATTTAAGGTGGCAGGTCGTCTTGACCTTGGGGTAGCATTTCCACTTGGTCTCAGTTTCTATATCTTTAAAATGATTTCATATCAGGTGGATTTGTATAAAGAGCTTATCAAAGAGGTTAGCTTCAGAAATATGTCTGTGTATTTTACGATGTTTCCACAGATTCTTTCTGGACCAATTAGCAGATACTCTTTTGTGGAGACCAATGATAGTTGGACAGCATTGCCTGTAGAGGAGCACCCTTCAAAGTGGCAGCGTGTTCAAGACGTCCTTGCAAAGATTGAAGATGGCTTGAAGTATTTTGTTATTGGTTTATTTATGAAGGTTATGATTGCAGATCATTTGGTTGTATTGTGGTCTGATATTAAGACTATCGGTTACGAAAGCATTTCCACACCTTTGGCTTGGCTTGGAGCATATGCCTATTCCATGAATCTCTATTTTGATTTTTGGGGATATTCTCTTATGGCGGCAGGTCTCGGAGTGATGCTAGGTTTTCCATTTATAGAGAACTTTATTCAGCCTTACGCTGCACGCTCAGTATCTGATTTCTACAGACGCTGGCATGCTACTTTAGGTAGTTGGTTTAGAGATTATATTTATTTTCCCCTTGGTGGAAGCAAAAAGGGTAAATGGCGCACAGTATTTAATCTTACAGTTGTATGGTTAGTTACAGGACTCTGGCATGGCATGACTGTAAACTTTTTATTGTGGGCAATGGTACTGCTTGTAATTATCCTTGTGGAAAAGTTTGTATTGTCCAAGTGGGAAAAAGTCTTTAAGATTGTTGGTCGTATTAATGTGCTTGTATTAATCCCATGCACATGGGTGATTTTTGCAATTCATTCAGTGCGCAGACTTGGAACATATGGGCTCAGACTTTTTCCAGTGATGAATAATGGAATAGCAGTAAATCAAAATGACATTTTATATCTGTTGCCATCATATTGGCCTTATTTGTTGATGGGATTGATTTTTGCGATACCTTTTGTTCAGACTTTCTATAGAAAACACAAGGATAATGTTTTTATTACATTGATTATATTTGTTATGTTTTGGATTTCGATTATTAGTCTTGCAAATTCAGCTGGAAATCCTTTTATGTATTTGAGATTCTAGGGGATTTGATTATGAAAATTAAAAGTTATTTGTTGATTATTTTAATAGTAGTTTCGGTGGCAGGGATTTCTGTGTGCAGCTACCTTAATATTCCGTCTAGATATCAGGAGTATTTTGTTAGTGTGAAATCAGAACCTGTTATGGCGCCATTACTTAAAGGGGCTACAGCAGGGGTCTATCCTTGGACTGAAGTAGTTGAAGAGCCAGTACCGGAAGAACAGGCACAGAAGCCAGCAGAGCCTCCGGCGAGAGTAGAAGAGGAGCCTGAGCCAGCCAAGCCTAAGACATTCACACTGGTGGATGATTCATATTTTGATGATGCAGTTTTTATTGGAGATTCCAGAATGGTAGGGCTTTCGCAGTATTGTCCAGCTCTTGATGAAAGAGCTACATTCTTTGCTAAAAAATCTCTCACAATCTACAATATTCAAAAGGATGCATGGGTTGAAGTTGAGAATGGACCTAAGGAAACAGTGTTTGATGCTCTTTCTAAGATTTCGTTTTCTAAGGTCTACATAATGGTTGGAATTAATGAAATTGGCACAGGTACTAATGAACGATATCACGATGCCTATGCGGATGTAATCAATAGGATTTTGGAGATTCAGCCAAATGCTTTGATTTATATAAACAGCACTATGCATGTGACAAAAGAGAAGAGTGACGGTGATCCAATTTACAACAATGGAAATATTAATGTTAGAAATGCAGCGTTGTTTGATTTGATTGATTGGCAGCATGTGTTCTTCTTAAATATAAACGATATGCTTGATGATGAAGAGGGAAATTTGAACGCATCTCTTTCAGGAGATGGAGTTCATTTGAAGGGTTCTTGTTATGAGCCTTGGCATCAGTATTTATTATATAACGCCATCGTAGAATGATGGCGTTATCATTATATTTAGGGATGGTTTTTAGTCGAAAATTGAGCTGTCAGAATCTTCTGATTTAACCTGCTAAAGTTCGACGCTTTAATTAACCAAAAACCGTTGACGCAGGCCGGTTTCTCTGATATATTATGTCTTGTCGTTGAGACAAGCGAACTTCAAAAGAGTTCTTGCGGAAGTGTCGGAACTGGCAGACGAGCAAGACTAAGGATCTTGTGCTCATTGCGAGCGTGCGGGGTCAAGTCCCGCCTTCCGCATTGGTTATTAATCAGTGTAAAGCCCTTTAAATTCTATGTTTAAAGGGCTTTTATATTTTTAAATTTGCTAAAATTAGCTAGTTTTTAGGACAACTGAGGGACAACCACCCTCTAGCTTGCTTAAAGTATCATCTTCTGCATCAATTTGTGCGTATGAATAATGTCTCAGGTTAGTTTCAACACTATGACCCAACAGCTCTGCTCTCTTAGTAAGAGACACATTATTAGGAATGAATACATTAGAGTTTAGACTCATCCTAAATGCATGGTTATTAGTAATTGAATACCCTAGGCTCTTCATTAATCTGCGCAGGCATGATGTATACGCATCAATCTTGATCCAATTTCCATTAATATCACAGAAAACATATTTGGTCTTAATCATTTTACCATTCTGAATATTTTTTAGACTGTTCAAAATTAATCTGATCTGTGTGGTGATTGGAAAATAACGTCCGCCTTGGGAAATTCCCTTCTCATCCTTTGTCCATTCTGCGTAAATGTAATTCTTACCACCCTTTGGTCGTTCTGTGAGCTGCTGTGCATGGATGTGAATACTTTTCTCATCAATATCATCCCATTTCAAGGCACATAACTCAGCAACTCTCATTCCTGTCTCAATGGAAAGAAGAATCATGTAGCCGTGAACAAAATAGCCATCGTATCTTTTCTGCTCCATACGAGAATAAATCTCACTTTGAATTCGTAAGATATCAGCTTTAGAAAGAATCTTATCTACGTTCTTTGGCTTGGAATTGTCACAGGCAGTTAGGTAAGCTCTGTTGTTAATCGCCAAGACTGGATTACTCTGAATAAAGTCATGTTCAAGAGCATATCCAAAAATTAGATTCAACACACCTTTAAATGCATAATATGCCTTTTTCTTAGGATTAGTCCTCTTGACAGTAGCCTTTGTGTAGGCTTTGATGTCATCCTTTGTGATATTACGAACATCTTTTGCTCTGAAGTCATCATCGATAAAGCGATTGAAACTATCCCAATATCTTTGGATGGTAAGCTTGTTGCAGTTCTCGGTTTTTTGCTTGTTCTCAATTGCCAGCTCAAACACATGCTCTATCGAGTATGACATTAAATAACAATCATAATACTCTAGGAGTTTATCTAATAAGCCTTCCTCTGTCTTAGAATGTAATCTGACTTCGCTATTAACTTTTGTCACCCATAAGCCTCTAGCTTCTTCGTATCGAATACTCTTGGGTGTTCCATTACCCTTAACATGCACCTGAGCTACAAGAGCTCTTTTCGCCTTTATTGTTTTTGAATTGATCATGTCCATTTCACCTAGCATGTCGGCACGACTAATAATACCACACTTGAATTCTTCGACCAATTCCTTTTTACGACTGTTAAAGTTGTCAATTAGTTTTGTAAGTTCTT
>JAFYYE010000174.1 GCA_017557715.1 Pseudobutyrivibrio sp. | reverse complement strand
TAGTAGTAGCTACTGCAGATGATAAGGAAATCTATTCACTTGTTGTGGAAAAAGCTTTGAAATAAAGGTGTTGGTGTGGATTAATTATGGAAGCACAGAAGAAACAAACTCGTTCAATAATAAATATTGGAACATCGTTGATGGTGGTCATTCTCATCGGCCTTGCTTTTGCTGTAATTGCGGCGCTTACAATATCTTCAAGTCATAATAATTACAGTCTTAGTAGCAAGCTTATGAATCACACTGATGAGTACTATAAGGCATCTAACGAAGCCAATGAAAGAATAGCGGCGACGGATTGGGCTGACCAGGAATTTACTGTACCAATTAACGGCTCCCAGGATTTAGAGGTGAAGGTGGCTGGTGGAGAAATCATCAGATGGGAAGTGGTGAATAACACTGAGTGGGAGGCAGATAGCACATTGCCTGTATTAACACCTGATAAGAATGATTAGGAGGGATTATGGCGGTCGATATCGTAACATATTTAACAGATGCGGTAAAAAAATATAGAGCATCAGATGTATTTATTATTACCGGTCGTGAAATTTCCTTTAGAGTAAATGATTTGGTGCGTACAAGGTCTGAGCTTGAAAGCGAAAGTGATGTGAAATCGGAGCAGGATGAGGGTCCTGTTATGCCTGCAAAGGCGGAGGAGCTTGTTACTCAGATTTATCAGCTTGCAAAGCGTGATATGACCCATTACATTGAAAACGGAGACGATGATTTTTCGTTTACTATAAAAGACGTATCACGTTTTAGAGTAAATGCTTTTAAGCAAAGAGGTACATATGCTGCAGTTGTATGTGTGATTACATTCTCTTTGCCTGATTATAGGCAGCTGGGCATTCCAGAATCGGTAATCAATCTATCAACAGAGTCAAAGGGCTTGGTGCTTGTAACAGGACCTGCAGGAAGTGGTAAGTCTACAACCCTTTCTTGTGTTGTAGATAAGATTAATAAAAACTATAATAAGCATATTATTACCTTGGAGGATCCAGTAGAATACCTTCACAGGCACGATAAATCCATTGTTTCACAGCGAGAAATTCATCTGGATACAGAAAATTATGTAACAGCTCTTAGAGCATCTCTGCGACAGAGCCCCGATGTAATTCTCCTTGGAGAAATGCGTGATGCAGAGACTATATCTGTAGCGATGACTGCGGCGGAGACAGGTCATTTAATTCTTTCTACATTACATACAATCGGCGCGGCTAATACTATAGATAGAATTATCGATGTTTTCCCATCTGAGCAACAGCATCAGATAGCCCTACAGCTTTCTATGGTTATTAAGGCTGTAGTATCTCAGCAGCTTGTTCCAGCAGTAGATGGTAAACTTGTGCCCGCCTTTGAAGTTATGACCGTTACACCTGCTATTCGAAACATGATTAGAGAAAACAAAGTGCCTCAAATTGAGGGTGTAATCTATTCTAGCGATACCGATGATATGGTTTCTATGGATTCTAGTCTTTACAAGTTGGTAAAGGATGGTAAAATCACTAAGGATACTGCATTAGAATTTGCTGTTAATGCAGAAATGCTAGGAAGAAGATTAGGAGTGTAGTGAAAAAGTATGGAACATTTTAAACCTATGCTGTTCAGCTGTATGAAGAATTACAGCAAGGAACAGTTTGTTAAGGACGTTGTATCTGGAATCATTGTGGCAATCATTGCATTGCCACTTTCTATTGCCTTGGCGCTTGCCTCAGGCGTTGGCCCAGAGCCAGGTTTGTACACAGCTATCGTGGCAGGATTTTTGATTTCCTTCTTTGGTGGAAGTACAGTTCAGATTGCTGGACCTACAGCGGCATTTGCCACTATCGTAGCAGGTATTATTGCTACTGATGGTATGGACGGACTTATTATTGCAACTATCATGGCAGGTATAATTCTTATTATTCTTGGTTTGGTAAAGGCTGGTGCATTAATTAAGTTCATTCCTTACACCATCACAACAGGCTTTATAGCAGGTATCGCTGTTACAATTCTCATTGGTCAGTTCAAGGATTTCTTTGGCATGGATTTTCACGGAGAGAAGCCAATCGAGACAATGGATAAGCTTAAGCTTTTCTTTATTAACATTGACACTATTAATTGGCAGGCTGTGCTCGTAGGTGTTGTTTGTCTTGCAGTTCTTATTATTTGGCCAAAGTTTTTCTCAAAGGTGCCAGCATCTATTATTGCAGTATTTGTAGGCATCCTAATGGTGCAGGGACTTGGATTAAAGGTAAACACAATCGGGACACTTTATCCTGATTTAAAGGCTGGATTACCATCAATCTCAGTGCCTCATTTCTCACTTTCAATTATTAAGAATGAGATGCCAAATGCCTTTACAATCGCAATTCTTGCTGCTATCGAATCACTTCTTTCAGCCGTTGTAGCTGACGGAATGGTAAATAGCAAGCACAGAAGTAATCAGGAGCTTATTGGTCAGGGTATCGGAAATATTGGTTCAGTATTGTTTGGTGGTATCCCTGCAACAGGCGCTATCGCCCGTACAGCTGCTAATATCAAGAACGGTGGACGTACACCAATCGCTGGTATGGTTCACTCAATCACATTGCTTGTTATCTTAGTTGTACTTATGCCTTACGCAAAGTTCATTCCAATGCCATGTATTGCAGCTATTCTTTTCCAGGTAGCTTACAATATGTGCCAGTGGAGACCATTTGTAAGACTTGTTAAATATGCACCTAAGTCAGATATAATTGTACTTGTGCTTACTTTCATCCTTACAGTTGTATTTGACCTTGTTGTTGCAATTGAGTGGGGTATGATTGTTGCTTGTATCCTCTTCATCAAGAGAATGAGCGATGAGACACATGTAAGCGGTTGGACATATAAGAGCGATGAAGAAGAGTTCGTTGATGATCTTCGTCCAGTTGAAAAAGAAATACGTGTATTCGAGATTACAGGACCTCTTTTCTTTGGTGTATCTGATATGCTTGCAGAGAGCATCAATGTAAAGGATTACACAAAAGTTCTTATCATGAGAATGCGTTCTGTTCCAGCAATTGATGTTACAGCACTTCGTGCCCTCAGAGATTTGGTTGAGCGTGCACACAAGAAGGGTGTAACAGTTGTATTCTCACACGTAAATGAGCAGCCACGTCACATGATGGAAAAGGCTGATTTTATTAAGATTGTTGGTGAAGAAAACTTCCAGCCTAACATCGATGCTGCTATCGATTGGGCAGAGAAATTGATTGAAAAATAAATGATTTGCTAGTTTATTAAATGCAGGATTAATTTATATGAAGGCTTTTTTAGAACCATTTGAATCACTTACAGCAGTAGAGTCTCTTAGAGAGGCTCTACTTAAGTTTGGAAAGATATATGATATTACTGGGTGCGCTGATAAGGCGCACCTTATTTATGGTATAGGACATGATATTAAGTATAAGCTGATAGTTACCAGCGACGAGCTGAAGGCTAGAGAGTTATACGAGGAATATCGATTCTTTGATAATGATGTAGTGTATTTTCCAGCGAAGGATTTCCTTTTCTATCAGTCTGATATCAGAGGAAATGCCCTTACAAGAGAGCGTATGCAGGCTATTGAGGCTGTAATAAGCAATAATGCTTGTACAGTTATCACAACGATAGATGCACTTATGAATAAGTTGCCAGCACTATCATATTTTGAGGATGGTGTAGTGGCTGTTTCTGATACAGATACAGTAGAGCTTGAAGCTTTGCGCAGAAAGCTCGTAGCAATGGGCTATGAGAATGTGGGCACCTGTGAGCATCCTGGAGAATTTGCAGTGCGAGGTGGTATTATCGATGTCTATCCTTTGACAGCGGAATTACCAGTTCGTATTGAATTATGGGGCGATGAAGTAGACAGTATTCGTTCCTATGATCCTACAAATCAGAAGTCTATTGAAAATATAAATTCTGTTTTAATTTTTCCGGCAGTAGAGCTAATACTGGGAGCTGACGAAGTTGAAGCAGGATTGGCAAAGATTGAAAAAGAGCGGGACGAGCGCTACGAAGCATATAGAAAAGAGATGAAAACCGAGGAGGCATTTCATCTTAAAACTTATGCTGACAGAGTTATAGAGGAGACCCGTGAGTGGGGACTAAGCCAGGAGCTTGAGACTCATCTTACTTACTTTTGCGATAAGCTTGGTTCTTTTGTGGACTTTATGCCAAAGGGCACCTATGTCTTCATTGATGAAGTACAGAAGGTAATTAATAAGGCAGAAGTGACTGAGACAGAGTTTGCTGATGCTATGACCCGGCGTGTTGAGGCAGGATACATGTTAAAAGGCCAGATGGATATGCTTTATGGCGTGGCAGAGGTATTTGGAAAGCTGGAGAAATATCCTATTACTCTCATGTCTGTGCTGGATGCGAAAAATAAGCTACTTAAATCAGCGGACCATTTTAGCATAGCAGTGCAGGGAGTAAATGCTTACAACGGAAGCTTTGAGCTTTTAACAAAGGAGCTTTTACAGTATAAGAAGAGAAAGTATAAGGTTCTTTTGGTGACAAGCTCAGCTACAAAAGGACAGCGTCTGGCAGAGGACCTTTTAGACGAAGGATTGAACTCATATTTCACTACAGATTTGGATCACAGGATTAATCCTGGGGAGACAATGATATGTGTTGGAAATATTAAAAGAGGATTTGATTATCCTGATTCAGCCTTTGTAATGTTATCTGATGGAGATATCTTCGGTCATGTCAGAAAGAAGAAAAAGAGGGTTAAGAAGTACGAAGGAGAGAGTATTTCTTCATTTTCAGATTTGCATGTTGGGGATTATGTGGTTCATGAAAATTATGGCTTAGGTGTCTATAAGGGTACCGAGCAGATGGAATTGGATCGAGTTATTCGAGATTACATTAAGATTGAGTATGCCAAGGGAAGTAATTTATATGTTCTTACCAGCCAGTTGGATCAGATTCAAAAATATTCGGGTCCAGATGGAAAGAAGCCTAAGCTAAATTCTCTTGGAGCAGGTACTCAGGAGTGGACGAAGACCAAGCAGAAGGTTCAGTCTGCAGTTGGAATCGTGGCTAAAGAGCTGGTGGATTTATATGCTTTGCGCCAGAATACAGATGGTTTTGTGTATGGACCGGATACTGTTTGGCAGAAGGAATTTGAGGAGAGCTTCCCTTACGAGGAGACAGAAGGCCAGCTTACAGCTATAGATGCGGTGAAGGCAGATATGGAGTCCAGAAAGATTATGGACAGACTTATCTGCGGTGACGTAGGCTTTGGTAAAACAGAAGTAGCTATGCGTGCGGCGTTCAAGGCTGTTCAGGAGGGTAAGCAAGTGGCATACCTTGTGCCTACTACGATCCTTGCTCAGCAGCATTACAACAATTTTGTACAGCGAATGGGTGGATATCCAGTAAATATGGGATTGCTTTGTCGTTTTAGAAGTGCCGCTGAACAGAAAAAGACAATAGAAGGTTTGAAAAATGGCATGGTGGATATTGTAATTGGTACCCACAGATTGCTTTCTAAGGATATTGAGTTTAAGGATTTAGGTCTGCTTATCATCGATGAGGAGCAAAGATTTGGTGTAAATCACAAGGAACGAATCAAGCAGATGAAAAAGACTGTTGATGTTCTTTCACTTTCTGCTACACCTATCCCTCGAACCTTGCACATGTCACTGGTTGGAATCAGAGATATGAGCGTTTTGGATGAGGCTCCGATGGAGCGCACACCTATCCAGACTTTTGTATTTGAATACAACGAGGAGATGGTTAGAGAGGCAATTGTGCGCGAAATGGCACGAGATGGTCAGGTTTATTACGTGTTCAATCGTGTCCGCGGTATCCAGGATATGGCAGCCGAAATAGAGAAGTTGGTACCAGAATCAACTGTAGGCTATATTCACGGCCAGATGACCGAGGCGAAGGTGGAGGATGTAATGATGCAGTTCATTAATCATGAGATTGATGTACTGGTGGCGACCACAATTATCGAAATCGGTCTTGATATCTCTAACGTAAATACAATCATTATCCATGATGCAGATAATATGGGATTATCTCAGCTTTATCAGTTGCGAGGTCGCGTGGGACGAAGCAACAGAACTGCTTATGCATTTCTTATGTATAAGAGGGATAAGATGCTGAAGGAAGTGGCTGAAAAGCGCCTAGCTGCTATTAAAGAGTTTACAGACTTAGGTTCAGGCTTCAAGATTGCCATGAGAGATTTGGAAATTCGCGGTGCTGGAAATCTGCTTGGTGTAGAGCAACACGGAAATATGACGGCTGTAGGCTACGACCTTTACTGCAAGATGCTTAATGAAGCAGTAAAACGAGAAAAGGGTGAGGTAAAGGAAGACAGCTTCAATACTTCTGTAGATGTTAATATTGAGGCATATCTGCCCGATACCTATGTTTCTAACGAGGAGCAGCGAATCGATATCTACAAGCGAATTGCAGCTATTGATTCTGAGGAAGCACGTGATGATATGCTAGATGAGCTTGTGGATAGATTTGGTGAGCCAAAGAAGTGTGTTCAAAATCTTCTTTGGGTGGCTATGCTTCGCGTAAGGGCCCACGATGCCTATGTTACAGCTATTGAGCAGAAGGGCGATATCATCAAGATAGTTATGTATGAAAAGGCTAAGATTGATGTGGCTCAGATTCCAGCATTGCTTGAGAGAAACAATCCACACATCACCTTTGCGGCAGACCCTAAGGCGCCAGCTTTTATCTTTAATACAAAAGCAAATACCAGAATCAAGTCGAGCGAAATCTTTGATTATCTACAGGATTTCTTGTCAGATTTGAAATCTATAAAAGCTGACTAATAAGGTGTTTTTATTGATAATGCCCCACTAATTAATTATAATGAAGAAGTTAAAAATAATGGGTAGGGGTTACCCAGGAAGAAGGAAACGGGAAATAATGAACAAGAGAAAATTAAAGACAGCTTGTATTGCAGCTCTTTCAGCTACAATGTTACTTACAGGCTGCGGAAAACTTAACGGAAATGCAGATTTAATGACTATAAAGAATGGTGATAAGACAG
>JAFYYE010000019.1 GCA_017557715.1 Pseudobutyrivibrio sp. | reverse complement strand
TGATGGTCTTGGAGTGGTTGATTGAATACTAAAATAAATCAATAAAAAAGGGGCTATCTTTTTCATTTTCTTGTTGAAAATGGTAGTCCCTTTTAGGATACTATTCTTCGGACGCCGGCTTGTCGGAATTGGCAGACGAGGCAGACTCAAAATCTGTTGATGGCAACATCGTGCGGGTTCAAGTCCCGCAGCCGGCATAATATTTTTTAATGATTAGAGCTTGAGAATGTTGAATTCTCAAGCTTTTTTCTTTTTGGTTGATTCGAAGTCAATTATATTTTGGGGCAACTTAGGGGCAACCTTGCCATTTAGCCTATCTATTATTTCTTGATCAACCCCAATTCTTGCGTATGAATAATGCTTTATATTGGTTTCAACACTGTGGCCGAGCAATCTTGCTCTATCTGTTACAGGAATGCCGTTTGGAATAAAAACATTAGAATTAAGACTCATTCTGAATGCGTGATTATTCGTGACTGGTAAGTTTATACTTTTCATGAACTCACGAAGCCAAGCATGATATGAGCCAATTTTTATCCAATCGCCATTGAGTTTGCAAAACACGTAATCAGAAATAATATTTTTCTCAAGCTGATTCTTTTTCAAATCATCTAAAATAGCTGCAATATCATCTGTGATTGGAAATTGTCTTCCACCATGTGAAATACCCTTTTCATCCTTTGTCCAATCTACATAGAAATTTGCTGTATTTCCCTTACCTCGACCTGTTAATTGCTGTGCATGGATATGAATATAATAATCATCTATATCTGCCCATTTCAGTGCACAAAGCTCACCAGCTCGCATACCAGTTGCAATAGCCATACGAACCATATAACCATAATAAAAATAGCCCTGATAGCGTGGAAGATTATTTCGTCTATTGATTTCAGAATAAATAGTTTCAATATCATGCAGCGAAAGAATTTTCTCACTGCTCTGTGGCTTTGAATTATCACACTGCATCAAGAATTTCTTGTTATTGATAGATTTAACAGGATTGTTTTGAATGTAATTGTTCTCTTCTGCATAGTCGAAGATTAGATTCAACACCCCTTTATAGCTTAAGAATGCTTTTTTCTTAGGATGAAGTCGTGCAGTCATTAATTTGCTGTATGACTGTAATGAATCGTTATCAACCTTTCTGATATCTTTTTCCCTAAATTCCTCAGAGATAAAACGGTTATACGAATCCTTATAGCGTTGAATTGTAAGTGGACTGCATATATCAATATCCTCTTTGTGCTTAAGAGCCAAAGTGAATATATGGTCGATAGTATATGACATTAAATGGCAATGATAGTATTCTAATATCTTATCTAATAATGCCTCTTCGGTTCGAGCATGAATTCTGATGTCGCCAGAAATCTTTGTTATCCATAAGTCTCTGACTGCGTCATATCTAATGCTTTTAGGCAGTCCATTTTTCTTCACATGGACCTGTGAAACAAGCGTACGCTTTAATTTAAGCTCCTTTTTATTGATCATGTCTAATTCTTTTAGCATGTCGGCAAGACTAATAATATCACACTTGTATTCGTCCTCCAAAGTCTTTTTGCGGCCAATTTGAATGTCTAATAACTTGGTTATTTCGTTTGCAAATAATAATAGTTCCTTAATTGTTTTCACTTATAATTCCTTTCTCTAAATCTTATTTAAATACATTTTTCACTTTTCTTTGCTTGGCTAAGCTGTATCAGAATAAGCTGGGCCGTCAAGGATGACTCCTGTCACTTGCGAAGTCCTTGATGGCACAGGTTATCCTGATACAATAGAAAGCCACAAAGAATAATTACTTATATTTTTTTTCTTCAATTCATTGTATTTACCTCTTTTTCCGTATTTTTTGTTTTCTCACTAACAGTGCGCAGCTTTTGAGATTCCTTTAAGCTCAAGGTTTTGGGCTTGCCCAACTTTTTCATGGAAAAATGGGACATTTTCCTACGCTTGCAAGGAACAAACGGACCCACTTTTTGCCTTGCTATAAATAAAATGGCCCACTTTTCGAAAACTGGTACACTTGATTTTTATGTTTTTTTATAAATACAATTTGAGAACCATTCCATTAATTCAAATTAATGGAGCATTATAAGAAAATAATGGAAAAAACAGATTCTAATTTAGAAATAGAATTTTTCCAATATTATTGATTATCGCTACGTTATTCGTAATTATTGGAAAAATTAGATTCAGGCTTCATAGGATTAGAATTGATGTATTCTCCAATAAAGATGCTACATATTTGTTCAAATTGTCCATTAACAATCTAGATTTTAATCTCGATATCTAAGTGTAAGAATTTTTATTAGGCTAAGGATGCGCTTATTTCAACGGAATGAAGTTGGAATAAGCGCTTTTTTAGTCACTATCACCACCGCTCGGACCTTTCTGGAGAGCGGAGCAGCTTTGACTGACAGATGAGCTGCAGAAAGGAGTTTTATGGCAGATTATTTAGCTGAAAACAATTATCTTATGCAGGGTACTTTTTCAAGTAGCTATCTTTATTTTTCAAATTTTGTAAATAACAAAGATACTGATTTTGAAAAAGCTATGAAAGCATCATCGGATGAACAACTGAATACTAATGAGCTTACAGAGGATAGTAAGAATAAAGGTAATAGCTATACGCGAATTGTATCAGCGACTGTAATGAACAGTGAGTTACGGACAACTACAGGCACAAATGGCATTACAGCATTTTCGTATCAAGGCGTGATGCAACAGTTTGAAATCAGAATAGATGTTAATGGCGATGATAGAAAGTACACTGCTATTGGCACAGATAAGGATGGACAACCATTTGAAAAAGAAATAGATCCTTATAATGTTGATCCTACTGATGCAGACTTTACAGAGTTTGCTGCGTTATGCTCTTACATTCGTGAAACAGAGAATCTTGCCGACGAGACCATGAAGTTTGTGAGCGACTTTGAGGTAAATGATATCTTTGAGCGCATGGATTATCTTGCTACCTTCTCAAACGAAATGGGCAAGTATGAAATGGCAGGATTGGGAAATCTTTCGTTAGAAAACTTTATGCCTCACATTAATAAGTTGATGGAAACTCTTATGGGAGTCACCATGGAAAAATTTAATGTAAGTCTTGATGCTGTTGAAGAACAACCAGCCAAGTTTCAGACAAAGGATTTAGGATTTGGTTATACACTAGGTGCACCTTATAAAATGGTTGCCAATCAGATTATTAACCCAGATTCTGATGACGTGTTTGTTAGAGTAAAAATATCAGGAGCAAATGGTGATGAATTTTTTGATGTTAATATTTCTGAAGTAGACCCAAGGAGTGCAACTGCTATTGAAATGTTTGCATATTGCCAGTACGCAGATTCTATTGGTGAAGGTATCTTAAAGAGTAATTTCTCTAGCTGGAATGAACTTACAAGCTTTTTGCATTCAGATGAATCATTTGGCGTTGATTCTGTGGAGCAGGCTACCACAAAGAAAGTCAATTGGGCTAAAGCACTTTCTGAATCGGATTTATCTTTCAAGAACCAATCAACTGGCATAATAATGGAGCCAAAAGATATCTTAAAAATGCTTATGGAAAGCTATAAGAAAATCCATGATAAGGATGGTGAAGATGATTGGCGAAAAATGACCGATGAAGAATGGGAAAAGCTCTTGGCTCGAATTGATGCTGATATTGATGACATGGTAGAGCGTGTCAAAGAAGAATCACGGGAAGCTAAAGAAGAACAGGTCAAAGAAGAATTAGAAAAAGAGGCAGTTGAAATTTAATTCTCTATTGCTTCTGATTATATATGTGCTGCTCTGCTTTTTCATATAAGTGGAGCAGCCAGAATTGGCAGGCAATGCAGAAAGGAGCTTTATGGATATAGGTATTATCAATAATTATAATAATATGTATTTGCGTTACCAGCATGTAAGTACATCAGATTTTAATGAGGATATACTTATGGCAGTTGATCAAAGTCTAGTTGATGGAATCCCAAGAGAAAAGGCTAAATCTATTGGTAAAGTATATACTGAAGATCAAATGCGTAAAATGATGGATGATAAGATAAAAAATAATCCCAATAAGATTTGGTGGGAAGATTTAATATTGGAAACTACACCAGAAGGAAAAAACGCTAAGTTTACAATTGGTGATGATCCAACAGTTTATACTTATGATGAATTTATAAAAGAATTTGACAGAAGATCAAAAGAAGGCTATGCAAAATATGTAAATACGAATCAAGATATTATGAATAGTTCAAACGAAGCTATTATTTCCACAACAAATGTCGCGTCGACGTCAGCTTTAAAGTATTCTAGAAATGGTGCTGTACAAGAAATTGATGAGGCATTAATTTCAAAAGACAGAAAGCCAATAGGTATAACAACTTATCCAGTTTCAAGTGCAGTATCGCATATGGCTATAGCTTATATGCCTCCCGAATCTACTGAAGAAGATCCAATTGTTCAGGTAAGTTTGAAAGCTAAAGATGGAAGTAATCACACATATAATGTTCATGTAAATGATGTTGATCCAAACTGTGCAACAGAAATGGAAATGTACGCATATCTAACGTATCAAGGTCATATGGGTAATAAAATACCCGGTGCTATCAACAATTATGCAGCATATAGATCGCTAAGATATAGTGATGGTAGTGATTGGCTTGATGATTATGCGCATGCTGCTGATAGATTCTTGAACGAGCAGGTTAATGCTAATGAAATAATACAAAGAGTATATTCTTGGATGAAAAATATTATTCATCCAGATGCCCAAAAGCAAGCCGGATGGTGTAGGGATTTACTTGATATGCTGAATATGGAGAATGTTGCAGCGATACAAGAAGTTTAGAAACGCGATTTTATTGGGATTATATAAATAAAAATATCCTTTAATAATCCGCGGAAAGGAGTTTTATGGAAATAGTAAGTACAACATCAAGCTATATATCAAGTATAAGCGCTGCTTATAAAAAAGCTTATAACAATACAGGTAAAGTTGGTTCTCAATTGAGCATTTCTTCTAAAGAATCTATGACCAATGACCCATTAGCGTATTACAAGCAATTGTGTAGCAAATATCCGAATATCTCTTTTCGCTTAGATGATTATTTTAATGGCACAAATGCTAAGGGATATAACCTTGGTTATAATAATAGCATGAATCAGGTGGGTGAAAATTTTGGAGAAATGGGTCAATGTAGTATCGAAATTGATATATCTGTTATTGAAAAAATGATGCAGGATCCTAAATATGAGCAACAAGCTAATGGTTGGATTCAGGCATTTGAACAAAATTATGCTGGACATGCTGCCGATGTGGCTAGTTCTGGATGCAGTAATTTTTGCTTTACAATACATGACTTTGGGGATGGAATACAAACAGGTAGAACATGCGGTTATACACCATTCTCAACAGAGGAAGAAGTAAGAAAAATGTGGGCTGACGAAGAATATCAAAAGTCAGTTAGTCAGGTATTCGATAAGCAGAAAGCTGACCTTATCGAAATCTACCTGAAAATGACTGAGAGTTGTATCCTTAAGAAAGATGAGCTTGCGCCTTCAGAACAGAGTAAAGAGGAACAGCGAATTGAAAATATATCAAAAGCAACTCAGCAGGTAGAGGATGAATATGAGTATGCTATTTCGAAACATGACAAAATTGAGGGTGTTGATATTGCTGATGTGTCAAATGACCGTAAGGGAATTGGATTAACAAGCTTTCCAGTGTCTTCTATGTCTAGTGCTCTTGTTGGAGCATATATCCCTAAAGAAAGTACAGAGCAGGATCCTATAATCCAAGTAGACTATAAAGTAAACGGAGAACGACATGTCTATAACATTCACGTCAATGATGTGGACCCTACAAATGCATCGGATATGGAGATGTTTGCATATTTAACGTATCAAGGATACATTGGTAATAGAATCCCTGGTGCTATCAATAATTGGGATGCATATAAAACTATACGACGCGAAGATGAATTAGATACTTATGGCGAGTTCAAGCAATTACTTGGTGAAAAGTATTTTACTAGCACAAAACGCAATGCTATTGCCATGATAGAAAGAGTTTATTCTTGGATGAAGAACATAAATCACTCTGATGCCAAGGTTCAGGCTGGATGGTGCGAGGATTTATTAGCAATGCTTAATCCTGTAAATGATACGCTGGAGACCTTTATTTAGAGAATATAAAAAAAGCAGCAGTGACACTAATGTGTCCTGCTGCTACTTTTGTTATAGCCTATTTTTGAAGTTGCTGAGTGATTATTGAACGCTCTTTGTCTGAAACGCCCATATTAGTGAGAGTCTGTTCAAGAGTCCATTTCATATTTGTCATAAGATTTTTAACAGTTTCAATTTTGTCTTCAGTCTTGTATTCTTCTGCAAATTCTGCTGCGTATTTTTTTACTGATTCACACATAACATCACGTCCTTCCTCAGTTTCCTTGAAATGATGTAGACCTTCGGCTAATTCCTTGTAATACATGCCATCGGAAGTCTTTGAATTGAAATCATGCATCAGCATACCGATTTCATCATTTCCTTTATATTTACCATTTACATATATAATGTGTGAGCCGTCATTTAATGGCTCTCCTGTTTCAAGAACAACTCTATCTGCTCTATATATCGGTAATCCCTTACCAAATTTATCATGTTTGTAAATGAAGATTACATAAGAATCTTTTAGAATCTTAAAGGCATCTCCTTCTTTAAGCATTCTTGAGTCGATTACGGCACTATGAAATCTTGGTCTGCGTACATGA